>JAFSEW010000022.1 GCA_017435525.1 Oscillospiraceae bacterium
ATCTTTTCCCGCAATACTGCGCAAAAAAACCATGGCAGGCGTCAGCCTTGCCATGGTTTTTTCTCTTGTCTTGCTGTAAAATCTCTCGCTTTGGAGTGCTTCGCAGTTTTGAGGGAAAGATTTTTTCTCACAGGGAAGACACCGGACGCGGAAATACTGGATGTATTTCCAAGGACGCTGGATTTCCTGTGGGGAAAAAGATTCCGTCAAAACCGTATAAATCCCTATGCGTACCCGCCTAATGGATGCACTTTTTTTGTTTCCGGAAGAAATACCGCCTGCTGCTTTAGCCCTCACCGGGGGTATATTTACTTTTCTCCTGTGCTATGTTATGATATACGCAAAAGGAGTGGCATGTATGAAACAGGTCTTTGTACTGCTGCTGGCTCTGGCCACAGCTTTTTCTCTTTGCGCCTGCATGGAAGGCACCGCCCCCAATGCAGCTGCATCGCAACCCACAGAAAATCTTCCGGAACAGACGGTGCCCACAGATGCACTCTCCGCCCTTCGGATGGAGATGCAGCCCCCTGTGATCGCCGTGGCAGATTTCGGCTGTCCATCTCTTTCGGAAGCTTTCGGAATTATGGAGTATCTGCTGGAGGAATATCCCCGCTGGATGGAGAAACACAACTTTATCCGGGACATTCCGCAGCAGCGGGTCGTTCGCACCTGCAACTATGACCGCTGGGCGCAGCTGCTGTGCATTGTTCCCAGGGACCCTGCCGCCACGGTTTCCGTGGAAGTGATCCGATACATGGGCGCAGAATCCCATTCCCAGACAGATGTAGCTTATCACAGCGAAAGCGGAGAGCCCATCCTGCTGCTGGCAGATCTTTCTGAATCCGTCAGCATTTCCGTCACGGTCACAGGCAGCGACGGCCGGGGCGTTTGCTGGCTGCCCTGTCAAAAAACCTACCAACTCATTCCGGAGGATGCCTCCTTCGGCGCACCGGTAATGGATTTTTCCCCGGATTCCGAAAAGACGCCCTATGCTGCCGGCCTGGACGCAGGCTGGACCGCGCCGGACGAAGCATTCCTGACAAACCACTATTTCCATTCGGACTACGGCTATGGTCTGGAACTGCTCTACGCCCCCGGCGACGGATATGACGGCACCGCCGCCATCTATGAACCCGGTGAATCCGGTGCTTATGAAATGACCTACAGCGGATATTGGCAGCTTGCCGCCAGTAAGCTGCTGCTGGATATGTCTGCCGACTCTGACAGCAGTATCCGCTTCCGGGAGGCATTCCCCATTCTGCAAAGCCCCGACGATAATGAGAATTGGTGTATCTTCCGCACGGAAGAAGGGGCTGGCCTGCCGCAGTTTTATGAGGATATGTCTGCCGACGAAGTGGTGGACTTCCACAGCGGCCCCCTTTCTCCCTATGAATACGCCCGTTTCCAGGGCTGGGAAATTCCCGATATGGACGATTTGATGGGCAGCTTCCGGTTCTCCGATAGCGGCTACACCCTGGAGCTGACCGACGATGCCGCGCCCAACGACGGTACCGGCACGGTTTCCATCTGCGATGTGGGGGAAGACGGCGCATATACCCAGAGCTATTCCGGCACCTGGAACTATGCCGACGGTATGCTGCATCTTTCCCTGGTCCCTCTGCACAGCAGCGGCTCTCTGATCGATGACAGTTTCCCGGTGCTGGTACTGGACGAGGCTCTTTGGATCGGCAGAAATGACGACGGTCTGGGTATGCCGCATTTTTATCCGGAGCAGATGGCTGATATTCTGACCCCCATTGCAGGATAACCGCAGATTACAAATCAGGGCAAGCAGGTCATTTTAGAAAGGTTGTGCAGCTATGATTCGCAGAAAACGCAGTAATTCTCCTATTCTGGATACCTCCGTGCAGATCAACGATGGGTTTGACCAGACCAGCGGTGACGGCATCAACATGGCCTTCGACAGCAAGTACGGCATCATGTTCTGCCTGTATATGCCCGGGGAGCACGGCAGCTACGGCGAATCCCGGGGCCGCATCTGCCTGACCTACTTCCCTGCCTCTCAGCCCACCAACACCCGCACCGTGGAGATTGCCCGAGGGGATATGGTGTATGTGCCCCAGATCATCAGTCTGGGGGATGGCAAAGTCAGGGCGTTCTACGAGCGCAACAGCCGGGCGGACTGCGATCATTTCCTCTGCTACCGGGATTTCGACTATCTGGCGGAAACCCTGACAGAGGAGCGGCACATGCTGTACCGCTCGGAAGACGGCAGCATAGTGCCCCTGACCCAATCCGTCCAGTTTGCCTATCTGGAAGCCCACGGCTATCACAATCACACCTACAAATGCTCGGAGCAGATCAATATCGGCGGCTGCACCATTTTCCGGGGAGACGACGGCTGGCTCTACGGGGCGCTGCCCACATTCCTCTCGGAAGTGATTCTCTACCGCTCCTGCGATAATCTGGCCACGGTGGAATTTTTCGCCATCTGCCCGGAGGTAGCCCAGTATGAGCTGGACTACAAATTCCTGGGCGGCAAGCTCCACGCCATCTACCGCACAGAAGACGCGGTGGATTCCATCTGCTATATCACCTCCGATGATATGGGCAAGACCTGGAGCAGGCCCATTCGTCTGAAGAGCAGCATCACCTGCCGCCCCAGAATTCTTGCCTATGCCGGCCATATTCTGTTGGCTTACAACTATCTCAACAACGACACCGGCAACCGCCCGGAAATTCAGCAGGGCCGTACCTCTGTGCGGATGCTCCTGGGCGACAATCCGGATCCCCATGATAATGTGGTGGTAGCCGAACTTTACAGCAAGTGCGGCATCGTCAACATCTGCCTGTGCGATGTGATGGGCGACCTCTACATGGGCTACAGCACCAGCGAGCTGGCCCTGGAATACCACAACGGCAACCCCAAGGTACGGGGCAAGGACGCCGTGCGCTATGTAAAGCTGGGAGATCTCTCCCTTTAAGAAAAATCCGCCGGAATTTCCGGCGGTTTTTCTTTCCAGAAGCTGCATATTTTTCTTTTCCCTGGCAAACAATACTCCCGGACATGAATTACAGGAGGTTTTTGAATGTTCCGTAAGCGTTTTGTTTGTCTTGCCGCAGCGCTGTGTATGCTGCTCAGCGCCGGTGCGGTATCCGCTGCCGAAGTAGACTGCGATGATGTGTACTGCTTCGCCCCTGAGGATTTCGGCGAGTTTCTCTCCGGTATCTGCATTACTGATCTGCCAAGCAGCGGTGCTCTGATGCTGGGCAGCCGTGTACTGCAGCCCGGTGATATTCTGGCCGCAGATCAGCTGGCACAGGTCACCTTCCATCCGGTGGCTACCCGGGAGGATGTCACTGCATCCATGACCTATCTTCCCATCTACGAAAACCATGTGGATGAATCTGCCACCATGACTCTGGGTATCCGGGGCAAAGAGGATAAAGCCCCCGTGGCAGAGGATTCCGCCATGGAGACCTACAAGAACATTCCCAACGGCGCTGCCCTGAAAGTCAGCGATCCCGAGGGACACACGCTCACCTATACGGTGGTACGGCAGCCCCGCCGGGGCACTGTGGAAATCGGTGCCGACGGCAGTTTCACCTACACCCCCAAGAAAAACAAGGTAGGTGTGGATTCCTTCACCTACACTGCTGCAGATCCTGCCGGGAATGTCTCCCGGGAAGCTACCGTGACTGTGCGGATTCTCAAGCCCACGGAAGCCGCGCAATATCACGATATGGCCGATTCCGACAGTCGCTTTGAAGCGGAGTGGCTGCGCAACACCGGCATTTTCACAGGAGAAACCCTGGGCTCTCAGCAGTGCTTCCAGCCTGAGAAAACCGTAACCCAGGGACAATTCCTGGCCATGGTTACGCAGCTGCTGGAAATTCCCGTTGATGCCCAGCATGCACAGCTGGCAGAAGAGGCACCCATTTGGCTGAAGCCCTATCTCACCGCAGCGCTGCGGTCCGGGCTGCTGGCCGGTTGGCCGGAAGCACAGCCCTTCAGCCCGGAAGCCCCTGTCACCGGTGCCCAGGCTGCGGTGATTTTGCAGAATGCCCTGGATCTTCCCGTGAGTATGGAAACGGTGGAACTGGAAGCCGCCGAAGCCCCCACCTGGGAAGAAATGGCTCTGCATGCCATGACAGAAAACGGTCTGGAGCTGACCGCAGACCAGACCCTCTCCCGGGCAGAAACCGCCAAGCTGCTGTATCAGGTGAACACCCTGGCCCAGAATGCCCCCGGCATGTACGCCATCCGGGCAGCGCAGCAATAAGAAAGGGGCTGTCTCACTAAGGCATAAACCTCACATTTCATCTCGTAGGGACACCCCTCCGGGGTGTCCAAACTGGAAAAACCGGCACAAA
>JAFSEW010000005.1 GCA_017435525.1 Oscillospiraceae bacterium
CGATGCCCAGGCCCAGCTTCTTGGCGTACTGCAGGATGATTCCCTTGACCTTATTGGAAATGGAGAAGGAGGGGTAGACGGAAATGGAGTCACCGGAGTGGACACCGGTGCGTTCTACCAGCTCCATGATGCCGGGAACGAAGACATTCAGACCGTCGCAGATGGCATCGATCTCCACCTCACGGCCTTCGATATACTTGTCCACCAGAACGGGCTTGTCCTCGTCGATCTCAACAGCGGTCTTCAGATAGTGGCGCAGCTGCTCCTCGTTGGCGACGATCTGCATGGCACGGCCGCCCAGAACAAAGCTGGGGCGCACCAGCACGGGATAGCCGATCTCAGCAGCGGCGGCAATGCCGTCCTCGATCTTAGTGACAGCCTGGCCCTTGGCACGGGGGATGTTCAGCTCGTTCAGCAGGTTCTCGAAAGCGTTGCGGTCCTCTGCCTTGTCAATGGCAGCGCAGTCGGTACCGATGATCTTAACACCCCGGTCAAACAGGGGCTGTGCCAGGTTGATGGCAGTCTGGCCGCCCAGGGATGCGATAACGCCGTCGGGCTTTTCAAACTCGATGATGTTCATCACATCTTCGGTGGTCAGAGGCTCGAAATACAGTTTATCCGCAGTGGTATAGTCAGTAGAAACGGTTTCGGGGTTATTGTTGATGATAATTGCTTCGTAACCGGCGTTCTTGATGGTCATAACCGCGTGGACGGTGGAATAGTCGAATTCCACACCCTGGCCGATACGGATGGGGCCTGCACCCAGCACCACGATCTTCTTGCGGTTAGTCAGGACGGAAGCATTCTCGCCGGTGTAGGAGGAGTAGAAGTAAGGAATGTAGGCACCGGTATGGCAGGTATCCACCATGCGGTATACAGGGAAGAAGTTGTTCCGCTTGCGCAGGTTGTAAACTTCGATTTCCTTCCAACCCCAGAGCTGGCTGATGAACTTGTCGCCGAAGCCCATGGTCTTGGCCTTCTTCAGGATCTCCATATCGCCTACATTGGCGCGGACTTCTGCTTCCATCTTCACAATGCGCTCGATGGCTTCCAGGAAATATGCGGTGATCTGAGTAATTTTATGGAGTTTCTCCACGGAAATACCTCTGCGCAGCAGCTCCGCCACCGCAAAGATATTGTCATCCTGGAAAGTCTCCAGATATTTCAGCATTTCCTCGGTGGTCTTATGATCGAACTTCGCCATGTGGAAATGGCAGACACCGATTTCCAGAGAGCGAACACCCTTCAGAAGACATTCTTCCAGGGTAGAACCGATGCCCATGATCTCACCGGTGGCCTTCATCTGGGTGCCCAGAGTATTGGCAGCGCTGGCAAACTTATCAAAGGGGAATCTGGGCAGCTTGGCGATCACATAATCCAGCTCCGGCTCAAAGGCGGCATTGGTATTGGCAATCTTGATTTCTTCCAGCAGCATGCCAACAGCAATCTTGGCAGTAACCCGGGCAATGGGATAGCCGGATGCCTTGGATGCCAGTGCGGAAGAACGGGAAACTCTGGGATTGACCTCGATGAGGTAGTACTCACTGGAGTTGGGATTCAGAGCAAACTGCACATTGCAGCCGCCTTCGATCTTCAGCTCACGGATGATCTTGATGGCGGAATCATTCAGCATCTTCCGGTCATGCTCGGACAGGGTCATGATGGGAGCAACCACCAGGCTGTCACCGGTGTGGACACCCACGGGATCAATATTCTCCATACCGCAGATGGTGATGGCATGGTCAGCGCTGTCGCGCATAACTTCGAATTCGATTTCCTTGTAGCCCTTGACGCTCTTCTCAATCAGAACCTGATGCACAGGAGACAGCTTGAAAGCGTTCAGGCCCACTTCAACCAGTTCTTCCTCGCTGTAGGCAAAACCGCCACCGGTACCGCCCAGGGTAAATGCGGGGCGCAGAACCACAGGATAGCCAATGCGCTTTGCAGCTGCTTTGGCTTCTTCCAGATTGTAGGTGATTTCAGAGGGGATAACGGGCTCGCCGATTTCCTGACACATCTGCTTGAACAGGTCGCGGTCCTCTGCACGCTCAATGGAGGCACTGGAAGTACCCAGCAGCTTCACGCGGCATTCCTTCAGGATGCCTTTCTTTTCCAGCTGCATAGCCAGGTTCAGGCCGGTCTGACCGCCGATACCGGGAACAATGGCATCGGGACGCTCATAGCGGATAATCTTAGCAATATACTCCAGAGTCAGAGGCTCCATATACACCTTGTCTGCAATGACAGTATCGGTCATAATGGTAGCCGGGTTGGAGTTGCAAAGAACCACCTCGTAGCCCTCTTCCTTCAGAGCAAGACAAGCCTGGGTACCGGCATAGTCAAATTCTGCGGCCTGGCCGATCACGATGGGGCCGGAGCCAATAATCAGCACTTTCTTGATATCTGTTCTCTTAGCCATATTCAAAGTACCTCCTGGTAATATTTTACTTGGATTGATAGACGATCTTGCCGTCGCAGACAGTCAGCAGGCATTTACCGAAAAGCTTCCAGCCTGCAAAAGGTGTTGCTTTGCCCATAGAAACAAAGTTTTCCGGGTCTACCGTAAACTCCTCGTTCAAATCCCACAGGCTCCAGCAATCGCCCATAGGAATTCCGAAACGCGCTCTGGCATTGGTCACAAGAAGCTCTTTCAGCCGCTCCATAGTAATGATACCGGTCTTTACAAGGCAAGTATACATTACAGGGAAAGCAGTTTCAATACCCACCACACCGAAGGAGCTCTTTTCCAGGCCCTTGGCCTTTTCTTCCGCACTGTGAGGCGCATGATCGGTAGCAATCATATCGATAGTACCATCCACGATGCCTTCCACAAGAGCCTTGCGGTCTTCTTCGGAGCGAATGGGGGGATTCATTTTAAAACGGCCATCCTCCTGAAGATCCATATCGTTCATCACAAGATAATGGGGGCCGGTCTCGCAGGTGACATCCACGCCTTCCGCTTTTGCCTTACGGATGATCTCCACACTTTCCTTTGTGGAGATATGACACACATGGTACTTGCAGCCGATTTCCTTCACCAGCTCCAGATCTCTTGCGATCTGTGCCCACTCGCTTTCGGAGCAGATACCCCGGTGACCATGGGCTGCTGCGTATTCGCCGTCATGAATGTATCCACCTTTGAGAAGGTCGTTCACTTCGCAATGGGCCACGATCATTTTGCCCAGAGCCTTGGCCCTGCGCATTGCCTGGCGCATCATATCGTCGCTCTGAACACCCCGTCCGTCATCGGAAAAGCCGATCACATGGGAGGCCATACCTTCCAGATCTGCCATCACCTGGCCCTGTTCGCCAACTGTGATAGCACCGTAGGGATACACATGGATGCAGGCAGAATCTTCGATCAGATCCAGCTGCTGTTTCAGATGTTCCACACTGTCCGGCACCGGATTCAGATTGGGCATGGTGCAGACATGGGTATAGCCACCTGCAGCAGCTGCATGAGATCCGGATGCAATGGTCTCTTTATAAGAAAATCCCGGCTCGCGAAAATGGACATGCACATCGCAAAAGCCGGGAAAAAGAGAATATTTATCGGAATCAAAGGAAGAAAGCACCTGTGCCATGGAATCAGAAACAATACCCCCCATGGGAGCGCTGATATTTTTGAACTTCTGTACGCCGTTCATAAGGATTCCCCTTTCCGTTATTCTATATCCGTGATATTATACCCGGATTCACACTTCTTGTCAATTATTTTTGCCGCTGCAGCTGCAAAAAACCGCCGCACAGTTGGCGACGGTTTTTGTCATAACTGACGGAAAATATCTCCCAGGCTCCGGTGCAGCACCAGGTTTGCGCGGCTGTCGTAAGGTGTCTCGTCCCGGTTGATCAGTACCAGGCGGTTGCCCCGGTAATAATCAATCAAACCTGCAGCAGGATACACAGTCAGGCTTGTACCTGCCACGATCAAAAGATCGGCCTGCGCTATAGCGGCAACACTGTTTTCGATGGTATTCCCATCCAATTGCTCTTCATACAGAACCACATCCGGCTTGACAATGCCGCCGCAGCTGCATCTGGGAACACCGGCAGCTTCTTTCACAAACTCCGCACTGTGGAATTTTCCACAGACTGTGCAATAGTTTCGCAGCACGCTGCCGTGCAGCTCGTAAACCCGCTGGCTGCCCGCTTTTTGGTGCAGGCCATCAATGTTTTGGGTCACAACAGCCAAAAGCTTTCCTTCCTGCTCCCAGCGTGCAAGAACTTTGTGGGTTACATTGGGTTCAAAACCAAGGGGCAGCATTTTCTCCCGGTAAAACCGGAAGAAGTACTCCGGATTCCGCAGATAAAAGCTATGGCTGATAATGGTTTCCGGCGGATATTCAAACCTTTGCCTGTAAAGGCCGTCCACACTGCGAAAGTCCGGAATTCCGGATTCCGTGCTCACGCCCGCACCGCCGAAAAAGACGATGCTACGGCTTTCGGACAGCCACTGCTTTAACTGATGAATCTTTTCCATATAATCACACTCTCAGCATCTATTTTTCATTACATACAGACTGCAACAACTCCAAGTGTCACAAACAGCAGCATGCCAAACAGAATAAATACGCGCATGCCTTTTAAACTGCAAGATTCAAATTCCGGCAAATATGCTGCTTGCGGATTTTTCAATTGATAGATCAACTTAGAGCTGGAGGGCATGCGCTTGAATCGGTCAATGACAGTACAGACATGATTATATTGGACACCATTTACCATGTAGCTATATGTTGCGGTTGTCCGCTTATGACAAGCTTCACCCCACTTAGTGAGACGGATATTTCGTTCCACTTTTTCATGGGTCAATTGAGCGTAGATCTCTCCTGTAAATCGATCCTGAAAACCAAGCTCATAGCGCAGATTCAATATCAAAGCTACCAAGAACGCAGCTGCAAAGATAAATAATATAATCGCTGCCATTACCATGCTGTCACCTCCCCTTTTTATGATATCTTAGCGTTTTTGCCGGCAAAAAGCAACACCCACCGCTGCCGGTGGGTGTCAATTTATTTTGGAGCGTCCTCTTCCTCCATTTCTTTCAGGAGTTTCTTGTCCTGTTTGGAGCTGAGATCCAGCTTTTCATACATATCGGGGCGGCGGCTTTTGGTGCGCCGCAGAGCCTGCTTGCGCCGCCACTGGCGCACTTTCTCATGGTTGCCGGACAGCAGAATCGCCGGTACTTCCCTGCCGTGCCACACTGCGGGACGGCTGTACTGAGGATATTCCAAAAGACCCGAGTAGTGGCTTTCATCTTCAAAGCACTCAGGGTCTGCCAGTACGCCGGGCACCATGCGGCATACCGCATCGGTTACTGCCATGGCCGCAATTTCGCCGCCGGTCAGCACAAAGTCACCCAGAGAAATCTCTTCATCCACGCACTCATCAATAAAGCGCTGGTCGATCCCCTCATAATGGCCACATACCAGGATGATATTATCCATTTTGCTCAGGCGGATGGCATCCTCCTGCTTAAAAGTATGGCCGCAGGGAGACATATACACCGTGTGCACCGGGCCACCGGCCTGATCGCACACAGCTTCCCAGCAGCGGTACAGGGGATCCGCGGTCATCACTGCGCCTCTGCCGCCGCCATAGGGATAGTCATCCACCTGGTTCTGCTTGTTGGCGGTATAGTCCCGGATCTGGTGGGTCTCGATAGCAATGTAGCCCCGCTCCTGGGCACGGCCCAGAATACTCTCAGACAGTACATCTCCCACAGTATCGGGAAACAGCGTCAGAATATCAATGCGCATCGGTTTCCATCCCTTCGATGAGCCGCACCTGCATGATTTCCTTTTCCATATCGGTATCCAGGATAAAGGCTTTCACCGCAGGGATCATATATTCCTTCTGCCCCTTGACCACATACACCTTGTTGCCGGGGTAATCCAGCACATCGGTGATCTTGCCGATTTCTTCACCCTCACAGAGCACGGTCATGCCCATCAGTTCGGCAGCAAAAATCAGCCCCTCAGGGGCATCGCAGCGATAGATTTCCACAGTCTTGCCCCGCATAGCCTGGGCAGCTTCCATGGTATCCACACCTTCTATTTTCAGCAGGTTGCAGGTTTTCTGCACCCGACAGCTTTCCACAGGATAGTCTTTTCCGGCGATCCGCACACGGTCAAACTCACACAAAAAGTCCGGTCCGTCTGCCCAGGGCAGCACCTTCATCTCACCCCGAACGCCGTGGGTGCTGACGATTTCGCCGGCTTCCAAAAATTCCAGTTTCATAGCATTACCCTCATAATACGGAAAATGCGTGGCGCTAACGCCACGCACATCCGTTAATCCACGATTTCTACCGTAACCTTCTGGCCGGAGCGCTGAGATACGGTTTTCACGATGGTACGGATCTCCTTGGCGATCCGACCCTGGCGGCCAATCACCTTGCCCATGTCAGCACTGGCAACATGGAGCTCCAGTACAGTTCCGTCTTCATCAGAGATTTCATTCACTGTGACTGCCTCGGGATCGTCAACCAAGTTTTTTGCCATATACAGCAAAAGTTCTTTCATTGCGCTTCTCCTTTGGGGGCAGCTTACAGCACGCCAGCCTTCTTCAGCAGGCCACGAACGGTATCGGTGGGCTGTGCGCCGTTCTTGATCCAGGTCTGAGCCTTCTCAGCATCAACAGTGATAACAGCGGGCTCGGTCATGGGGTTGTAAGTGCCGATCTCCTCGATGCAGCGGCCATCACGGGGGCTGCGGGCATCAGCAACAACGATACGGTAGTAAGGAGCCTTCTTGGCACCCATTCTTCTCAGTCTGATCTTAACCATGGTTTTCACCTCCACATAGTTGGTTTTCTATATCGTAAAAGCAGGTTGCTTTCATCGAACATTTTCTCAGAAGCCGGGGAATCCGCCGAAGCCGCCAAAGCCGCGGCTCATGCGCTTGAGCTTCTTTCCTGCACCGGGGCCGGAGAACTGCTTCATCAGGCTTCTCATCTGCTCAAAAGATTTCAGCAGACGGTTCACATCCTCAACCTTCAATCCTGCACCGGCAGCGATGCGCTTCTTGCGGCTGGCACCGATGATGTTGGGGTTTTCTCTTTCCTTGGGGGTCATAGACAGGATGATCGCCTCAGTATGTGCCATGGCCTTCTCATCCATCTTTACGCCCTTGAGCTTGTTGCCGCCGGGCATCTGGGCCAGCAGGTCTTCCATGGGGCCCATGTTCTTCAGCTGCGCCAGCTGTTCGTAGAAATCCTGAAGGGTAAACTTGTTGGACTTCAGACGCTCTTCCATTTCGGCAGCTTTCTTGGCATCAAATGCCTTTTCTGCCTTTTCGATGATGCTCAGCACATCACCCATGCCCAGGATTCTGGAAGCCATACGGTCCGGATGGAAGGCTTCGATATCTTCCAGCTTTTCGCCGATACCGGCAAACTTCACAGGCTTTCCGGTAACCGCTCTGACAGAAAGGGCTGCACCGCCTCTGGCGTCGCCGTCCAGCTTGGAAAGCATCACAGAATCAATATCCAGCCATTCGTTGAAGCTCTGGGCCGCATTGACTGCGTCCTGACCGGTCATGGCATCCACAACCAGCATGATTTCGCTGGGCTTTACCGTCTGCTTGATGTTCTTCAGCTCGTCCATCAGGGCTTCATCCACATGCAGGCGGCCGGCGGTATCCAGGAATACCATATCGTGGCCATGCTGCCGCGCGTAGAGCACAGCTTCCTTGGCAATGGTCACAGGATTCTCCTGGCCCATCTCAAACACAGGGATCCCCAGCTTCTCGCCGCAGACCTTCAGCTGCGTAATTGCGGCAGGACGGTAAATGTCGCAGGCCACCAGCAGAGGATTCTTGCCCTGACGCTTCATCATGCCTGCCAGCTTACTGCCGTTGGTGGTCTTACCTGCACCCTGCAGGCCAACCAGCATCACAACAGTGGGGCCGTTGGGGTTGATGGTAATGTGCTTGGTATCGGAGCCCATGAGCTTGGTCAGCTCTTCGTTGACGATCTTCACGATCATCTGTGCAGGTGTCAGGCTCTCCAGCACATCGGTGCCCACGCACCGTTCGGTGACAGACTTGGTAAAGTCCTTCACCACTTTATAGCTCACATCCGCTTCCAGAAGCGCCATGCGGATCTCACGCATAGCCTCCTTGACATCGGCCTCCTTCAGGCGGCCTTTGCCACGGAGCTTCTTGAATGTGGCAGAGATTTTTTCGGTTAAGCCTTCAAATGCCATAGCCTACTCCTCAAGTTCCCGTAACAGTGATGCCATCTCAGCTGCGGCTGCAGCTACACGGGCATCGGTGTGCTGTGCCAGCGCCTCTGCCAGAGCGCCGATGCGCTCCGCCACATGGCGGCACTTCAAATCCCGGCTGACACAGCCGGTCTTCTGCTCCATATTTCGCAGCAGGGCTTCCGTCCTGCTCAGGTTATCATATACGCCCTGACGGCTGATCCCCAGTTCCTCGCCGATCTCTCCCAGAGAAAGATCTTCGTTGTAGCGCAATTCAAAGCACTCTCTTTGCCGCTGGGTCAGCAGTGCGCCGTAATAGTCATACAGCAGAATCAACTCCGCCTCGTCCATACCGCGCCTCCTGTCAAGCTTTTTTCCTTGAAACCTCGGGCATTATAGCATAGTGTTCCCACCTTGTCAAGTATTTTTCCATGACAGCAAAAAATATTTTTTCCAGCAAAACGCGCCTTGTTTCAGCACCTTCATTGTTATTATTTTATGGCAGGAATCATGGCCAAACCCGTGTTTCCCGTCTGAGGAATCAGGATTTCAAAGATATATACCGGCTGATAGAATCCTTTGGTATCGATGGCGTAGTCCAGTGTGCAGGAAGTAACCGTCACCGCATCGGAAGCATGGCTCTTCAGGGCTTGCGCATAGATAAATTCCCCTGCTTTCACCTTTTCATAAGCCTGCGCGGGAGAAATGATCGCAGCATCCTCATAATGCTCGTACCATACCAGTTTATTCTCGATCCGGCGAACGGTATCATCCACGCCGTAGCGAACCCGGAGGGTGCCATCCAGCATCAGGGCGCCATCTATATAACGGTCGCAGGTGAAGCTATACCAGCCATCCCCTTCCGCCGCAAATTCCGCTGCTTCCGGGACAACGATGGGATAGCCCTTCAACGCATCCACAACCGTTTCCCGGTCTGCGGTTTCCCATTGGGTTACATTATGGTCGAACCCGCCAAAATCATAGCTGCCATCGTGATAATAGACAGACATAATACCCCGGGAGAGATTGTAATAAGCCATCTCCTGATAGTAGCTGACCATATCCACCGTCTGCCCTGCCAGCGCCGCCATTTCTTCCGCAAAGGCATCACATTCCGCTTTTGTCATGGTCTGGGTGCGGTAAACAGGAACATTCCCGGCAGAATCCGGCAGTTCGCATTCCACCGTCCATTGCAGATGATTCAGGTTTACGCGGTAAGCGGCAGCTTCCGGCAGATTGCCGTATTCCTTGATGCCATAGGCAGCAAAAACACTGCCGATTGCAAGGCACGGGATCAGCAGCAGGCAGGCAAATTTCCAAAAGGGCTTTGCTCGCATTCCCTTCTCACGGAAAAGTGCCAGAATCGCCATGATTGCAAAGTAGCCCATAGCAGCACCCAATGCATTGCAGAATAGATCATCCACATCGCAGATGCCGCGGCCCATGGCTAACTGAAGCAGTTCAATGGCCACAGATGTCCCAAATCCAACAGGAATCGTCAGATACCATTTTCGGAACTTTTTGCCCAGCAAAGGCAGCAGGAATCCCAGGGGGCCAAACATGGCAATATTCAGCAGAACATTGGCCCAGTTCTTGGCAGAGAAATTATTCCACGCTTCCCGCCACGCCCGGAACAAATGCAGATTCCATTCTCTGTGGAAAAAGCCTGCCCAGCGCAGCATGGTCGCGTAGATTACGATAAGGATATATCCAAAGAAGATCAGCCACAAAAAGATCTTTCCCCAGGGAAATTTCTTCTGCCCTTTGTATTTCTTTTTGTGGATGAAAAATGCAACCGCAAGAACAGCCGCAGCAAGAATACCTGCAAGCAGCACCAGAACGATGCTGTTTTTCAATAAGTAAAGAACATATTTCAGAAATTCAGACATTGGTTACATCCTCCTTATGTGCCAAAGAATACCATATCCCCGCCGCAGGCGCAACGCGGCGGGGATACTGTTTACAGTAAGTTTATAGAAAATTCTTAATCCGGAATATGGAACTGCGCGTAGAAGGTCGCTGTATCAGAATCCGCCGTTCCTCTGAAATCTGTGATCTGCTTGCCGATCCGGTATTTCCCCGGCGCGAGGCTGCCGTATATGTGTTCCCAGTCAACACTTCCCTGTAAGGCACCGTCCTGCGGAATCAAAAGCGCTTCCAGGGTCCATACAGTGTTCTGCGGCACATCCAGCGTTACCCAGGCACCGTTTTCATACCGCTGCAGGAAATACGGACTTCCTGTCATGAGCATGCCCGTGGGTTTTCCGCCGCTATGCCTGCAAATCAGGGTAAGGCCCGTGGGCGTTACATCCTTTACAAGCAAAGAAATGCTCCAGCCATATTCCCCTGACAGATACTTTTCCTCCCACGGATACCCGCTTTGGTCAAATTGGCACAGGAAGGAAACCATGTCCTGCATGGTAATGCCCCGGAGGGTATAGCGGCAGGGATAGCCGTCTGGATATTCCCCATAGTTGAAAGTATCGTCATCTCCGAAAGCGATGCTGGTAACTGTGTTCTCCTCTGCCATAAAGTCGAGAGAATAGGTCCAGCCGTAATACCCCTTGCTGCTGCGTGCATTATCTCCCGATACCTGCGCAACGAAATCCATAATGGCCCGGATGTCCTCCGGATCTGTGATAAGGGTATGCTGCCCGTTATGACCGTTGTGCAGATCGATTTTGGTAATGTCGGCATTGCTGCCTTCCAGAAACACCTGCGCAAACGACAACCGCTCGGCATACGCAACCGTCAAAAAGCGCTGCCAGTCCGGCACGCTCTGCACAAGTGTGTCAAACCACTCTCGGCCGGTTTTCTCCCACGACCAGTTCACGATATTCTTTTCCCCCATGGATTTCAGAATATCGTTGCAGGCATAGGCCATTACTTTCTCCCTCAGTTCCTCCTGTGTACCATCCGGGTTCTCCTGTGCCAAAGCAGTCAGGCAATACCGCAGGGTATCCGCCCCATAGTATTTCAGGAGCTGGAATTGCAAATCGCACATCAGCGGCAGATCTGCCAGCGTATTGCACCACTGCTGCCGTATGCAGATATCTTCAATAATATGCTGTATGATCTGCTTCTGGCTAACCTTGTATCCATCCGTTAGCTGCCGGAAAACCGCAATCTTCTGCTGCAGGAGCGTCTTCTCCGTATCCGGCCGGACGAAAGCAGGATATTTGGCGTTAATATCCTCCACATAATAGCTGCCGTCCCGGGGTTCCCAGTATTCCGCCAGGAGATACTGGCCGTCTTCCACCCGGAAGGTAAGCACCGTAGGCACATTGGAGCCGCCCTTTTCTACCAGCCGACCATCCTCAATAGAGTAGTCCTGCCGGAATGCAATGCCATATTCTGTTACGGTTTGGGTCTTGCCGGAGCCTGCAGGACTGCTGATTTCCGAAGTGTAGGTATAAAAGCTGGCGCACTTCATGGCAGCCTGTTCGTATCCATCGTCATACTGATTCAGAATCGCTTGCGCAATGGCCCTGTCCAGATTCTCAAACCGGGCATCCGTGACCGGCTTCACCTGGGCAGTGAACAGTCTGCCTGAAATTTCCTGCAGCCTTGCCATAACCCGGACATGCTTTCCTACCAGCTCGTCCGGAACATCTTCGTCACCGGCCTCATAATAGAAAACCTTTTCCGTTCCGTCATTGCAGCGAACGCCGATATACGGGTTTGCATTCTTCGTATTTTGCTCTGTTACATATCCGAAGTAGTAGGTAGTTCCCACATGCCGACTGTGTCTTACCGCTCTGTCTGTTACCAGGCAAATACCCAGTGCAACGCAGAGGATCATCGCAATCAGCAATACCCAGCGGGCGGGTTTCTTCCATTTGGCAAGATTTCGGATTCTGCCCTTGGTATCTCCTTCCCCGAAAGCCAGCGGTGTACCGGCAATGATACGGTGCCCGGTAGCCAGGGTCAGCAGAGATGCGGAATACGCCCCCCGGACATGACTGCCCAGCTTGCGGATCACCGCCTCATCGCAGCTCATTTCCATATCCTTACAGGCCAGGGTAAAGGCAAGCCACACCAGCGGATTGAACCAGTGTACCGTCAGCGCCAAAAAAGCCAGACCTTTCACAATATGATCCATCCGGCGGATATGATACTGCTCATGCAAAATGATGTATTCCTGCTCTTGCGTATCCAGATTGCAGGGCAGGTAAATCTTCGGTTTTATAAAACCGATCACAAAGGGAGAGGAAATATCATCTGCCATCAGGATGTTCTCCCGCAGCGGTACAGCAATGCAGATCTTCCTGCGGATTTTCACATAGGAGATCACGCTGTAAAGCAGCATGGCCGCCATACCCGCCACCCATACATATTTCCCGAACAGAATCCAAACGCTCCACCAGTCTGTGCTGACATAGCGGGTCATGCCGTCCTCAGATTTCTCTGTAGTGGCAACATGCTGGATCCCCAGACCACCGTTCAGGGCATCCCCAATTGCCTGGTATGCTGCGGTTCCAGCGCCGACAAGATTGATGGGCTCATCCGCCAGAATATAACCACCGGAGGTTTCCGGAAGCTGCGGCACAAGACTGACCGGCGTTTCAAATGCCACCGGACAAAGCAGCCGAAACAGAACCACGGCCCAAATCAGGTAAGAAAAGATTTTCGGGGTTCTGCGCAGAAACAGCCTTGCCAGAAGAACCACCGCAATCACAAGGCTGGCAGTCTTGCTCATATCCAGAACTGCCATAAACACTCTATCCAACATAGCGTTACCCCCGCATTGCTTCGATGAGCTTTTTCAGCTCCTCCACTTCTGTATCACTCAGCTGTTTCCGGGTTCCGAAGGCAGCCAAAAACGCAGGCAGCGAACCGCCAAAGGTTTCCTGCACATAGGCTTCACTGTGGCGGGCGTAATATTCTTCCCGGGAAATCAGCGATGTGACCACACCGTTTTCTTTTTGAAACAGCCCCCGCTCACACAGGCGGTTCAAAACCGTATGGGATGTGGTTTTCTTCCAGTTAAACTCTGCCAGACCGATCTTGGCCAGCTGGCCGGAAGTAATCGGTTCGTTTTTCCAGATAATATCCGCAAACCGGGCTTCCGCTGCACCCATTCGTAAATCAGACATATGTATCCCTCCTTGTTCTACAATTTGTAGTACGCCTATATACTACATCATGTAGTACGGTTTGTCAACCCTGTTTTTCATGGCAAAAGCGGAGAACCCTGAGGTTCTCCGCTTTTGCGTTATTCATTACCGATGGTTTTAATATCATAGGGTGTGGTCTGATAGACGAAATAGTTGAGCCAGTTGGAAAACAGCAGATTTCCGTGGCCGCGCCAACGCACCAGAGGCGGCTGGGTATCATCGTCATTGGGGTAATAGTTTTCCGGCACCGTGATGGGCAGGCCCTGACCCTTGTCCCGCAGGTATTCGTTCTGGAGGGTCTCCGGGTCGTACTCAGAATGGCCGGTGACAAAAATCTGGCGGCCTTCCTTATTCATCAGCGCATAGACACCGGCTTCTTTGGAGGAAGCCAGAATCTTCAGGCCGGGAACTTTTTCAATATCCTCCCGATGAATGGTAGTATGTCGGGAATGGGGAACCCAGAAAATATCATCAAATCCCCGGAGCAGAATAGAGCGCTTATAGTCAGCGGTATGCTCATACACGCCGAACAGCTTGCTGTCCATCTGGTACTTGGGAATACCGTAATGGTAGTAAAGACCCGCCTGGGCACCCCAGCAAATATGGAATGTAGAATGCACATGGGTCTTGCTCCACTCCATAATTTCGCAAAGCTCCGGCCAGTAGTCCACCTCTTCAAAGGGCATATTCTCCACAGGCGCGCCGGTAATCACCATACCATCAAACTTGCGGTGCTTCAATTCTTCAAAGCTCTTATAAAAGGCAAGCAGATGCTCCTGGGATGTATTCTTGGATTTGTGGGATGTGGTGTGCATCAGTTCCAGATGTACCTGCAGCGGCGTGTTTCCCAACAGACGGGACAGCTGCGTTTCCGTGGCGATCTTGGTGGGCATCAGATTCAGTACCACAATTTCCAGGGGACGGATCCGCTGGCTCAGCGCCCGGTTCTGGTTCATGACGAAAATATTCTCTTGCTGCAAAACACTGGCAGCGGGCAGATCATTGGGAATCTGGATGGGCACGGTCAGCCCTCCTTTTCGGCAGTTTCCGTCATTGTACTAAAGTTTCATGGGTTTGTCAATTCATACCAATCCGTTTCCAATTGCACATCCTGATAATAATGAGAGAGGATCTGGGCAAAGTCGCTGCCGGTACGGGCCATGGCATCTGCGCCGTACTGACTCATCCCAACCCTGTGGCCAAACCCTTTTGTTCTGACAACCACAGCATCCTCCTCCATGCACATTTCGAAAACTGTAGATCGCAGGCCAAGCAGCTTACGAAGCTGCGTCCCTTTATAGGAAACGCCCCCAATGATCATGGATGCCACCGATCCGCTGTCGGTATAATTTACAGTTCCCAGCCATTGGGAACGATCCTCCGGCAGATCTCTTTGCAGCGCACTTTCAAATGCCGCAAATGTGAAACTAACCGTATCGCTGTAGTGCGCGGCATGTTCCTCTCCGGGGCTGGCAACGGATTGCAAATAGGGAATCTCTGTGCCCCAAACCGCCACAGCATCTTCCGTAACACCACCGGAGCAGGAAAAATATGTGGCATCAATCAGTTTGCCGCCGTAAGTCAAAACCATCGCTTCCGTTTCCAGCACGGCTTTTCTTGCTTCCTGTACCGCCTTGTCATCTGCCACAGCGGGATCCCGATAGCTCTGGCAGCAGCCGGAATCCGTGCAGACTGCCCCGGCATGCCTGTCCCCGGAAGCTATCCGCAGGGCATAGGTTCTTGCCACCACAGCCTGGGCTTTCTTTGCCTCAAAC
Organism: Oscillospiraceae bacterium; assembly: GCA_017435525.1. Taxonomy (GTDB): domain Bacteria; phylum Bacillota; class Clostridia; order Oscillospirales; family Oscillospiraceae; genus Faecousia. Next base: position 15,093 of record JAFSEW010000005.1, read on the forward strand.
GCGAAGTCAGCCGGAAGTTCCCCCAAAATCACCCCGGTCAAATACTCCGTCAGAGGCATTTGCTGCGTTTTTTCCTGCATCAGCACCGCAATTGTCGGCGTCTGCTTTTCTTCCGATACCGTGATATGGATCTGCTCACATGTTGGTGCCGGTGTCAAGCTGCCTCCACCCAGCGCGCACACCATCCAGGGAACCGCCACCCCAAGCACCAGTGCAAATATATATGCTTTCCAGTTTCCTTCCATATTCCTACCTCCTCGCTTCATTTTAGCGGTAGTCTCCCGGTAAATCCGTCGAATTTCTCAGGAAAGCATTTCCTTTTCCGCGTCCCGACTTGACAATAGTTGCAGACAGCATTATAATTACAACAAATTACAAAATGAAACGGAGTCATTTTTCAATGAAAAAAGCCTTGCGCATAATTGTACCGCTGGTGCTTGTGCTTGCAGTGCTGGCTTCCACCGCCTGGTACTTTCTGATATATGATCGGCAGCTGACCAAGGATATGATCCTTTGGGGTGCCCGTACGCTGGAAGAGCGCGGTAACCAGGAAGCTGCCGCCTGGATGTATGACCTGGCTTATTCCCAGTCCAGCCAGGAGGATACCGTTGCCATTGAGCTTTCTGAGCAATACCGCCAATACGGCAACTACACCAAAGCTGAATACACCCTTACGGAAGCCATTTCCGAAAACCCTACCCCGGATCTGTATATCGCCCTGAGCAAGCTGTATGTTGAGCAGGATAAGCTGCTGGATGCCGTAAATATGCTCGATACCGTTCATGATCCGCAAATCCGGGCAACCCTGGAAGCCCAGCGGCCGCTGGCCCCCACAGTTTCTTATGAGCCCGGTTTCTACACCCAGTATATCAGCGTGGAAGTGCTCTGCAACAATGGCACGCCCTATGTCAGCGCAGAAGAGCAATATCCCTCCATCGTAACTGACCGGTATGAAGCGCCCATTTCCCTGGGTCTTGGCGATACCGTGCTGCACTGTCTTTGTGTTGGCGATAACGGTTTGGTCAGCCCCCTGGCTATGTTCGGCTATACCGTAGGCGGCGTTGTGGAACCTGTTGCATTTACCGACAAGGCTATTGAAGATGCCGTACGGCAGATGATCAACACCGGCAGCGCTACCACCATTTACACCAGCGATCTTTGGAACATCAAGGAATTCACACTTCCCGCAGAAGCTGCATCCTTTACAGATCTGGCGCATCTGACCCGGCTGGAAACCCTGGTAATGGAAAATGCGCCTGCCGGTGTTCTGGCGCAGATGGGCACTGTGGAAACCCTGAAAAACCTGTCCATGCCCGGCAGCAGTATCAGCAATGCCGATTGGGATGTGCTGGTATCTTTGCGAAACCTGGAAACCCTGGATCTTTCCGGCTGCTCCCTCTCCACCATCTCCGGTCTGGACGCGCTTTCTCAGCTGAAAGTCCTGAATCTGAACCATAACACCGTCCGCAACCTGGCACCGCTGGGTGCAATTTCCTCTCTGCAGCAGCTGGATCTTTCTCACAATGCGGTTACGGATCTTTCCGCCTTGTCTGCACTGACGAACCTGATCACCCTGGATGTTTCTCACAACTCCGTCAGCACCCTGAATCCCGTCTGCAGCATTCCCACAGTTTCTGTGCTGAAGGCATCCCACAACCAGATTTCCAGTATTGATGCCATGCGGCAGCTGACTGTCCTGCAGGTGCTGGATCTTTCCTACAACACCGTGGCGGATGTCGCAGCTTTGACTGTATGCACCGAAATCACGGAGCTGAATATCAGCAACAATCAGATTTTGGATATCTCCATGCTCAGCACCCTGAAGAAACTGGAACAGTTTGATGTTTCTCACAATCAGGTGCCTGTGCTGCCTGATTTTGCCAAGGATTGTGCTCTGGTAAATCTGAACGCCTCTTATAACCTGCTTTCCTCTGTGGAACAGTTGGAGGGGCTTGGCGGCCTGAACACCGTGAATGTGGATTACAATGCAGAGATCGAATCTCTGAAGCCTCTGGACAAATGTCATGTACTGATCCAGGTAAATGCCCACGGTACGAAAGTTGCGGAAGTGGATTTCCTGACCGAAAAGAGCATCATTGTAAATTACGATCCCACCCTGTAATCACAAAAATCGCTCCGGAAAACCGGAGCGATTTTATGTTTCCCACTGAGAGACATCCAGGTCGCAGTATGGGTATTTTCGTTTCCACCCGTCTTCTGTTCTTTGCACTGTGCTGCTGTGAGACCCGAGCAGCCGGACAATATCATACACATCGATCCAGATCTCCGACTGACATTCCTTCTGGCTTTCGTCAAACACCAGCTGCATTCCAAAGTGCAGATGCACTGTCTCAATATTTTCCGTGTTCTCCCGGTCTGAATACCCTGTGCGGCCCATAAAGCCAATGACATCTCCCGCCTGCACCATATCCCCCTGCTGCAAATTCTTTGCAAAGGGGTGATTTTTTTGCAGATGGGCATAGTAGTAATACCGGCGGGAATCAAAGGATCGGATGCCAATACGCCATCCGCCGTAACGGTTCCACCCTATGGCTTCCACAATGCCGCCCTCCACAGCGACAATGGGTGTCCCCTGTCCACCCATCATATCATGCCCCAGATGCTTTCTGGAAAATCCGAAGCTGCGGCCGACACCAAAATCATCGCAGTGACTGTAACCGTAGCCTGCCGCTATGGGAGAAAAGGCCTTCAGCCCATACGCAGGTTTCCAGACACCATCCACTTCAACGGCATAATGGCCCAGAAGCCCACCCAGCACAGCGTCATAGGCCTCATGATAGTAGCTATAATAGCGGCAGAGCTCTCCCAGCAGTTCCTCCGGAGAACTATCCCCTTGCAGTTCCTTTGCTGCCTGCTTTACAGAGGCCAGGCCGCATTTTCCGCCGGTTCTGGCACCGGCCAGTGCCAGAATATCAATCCATGAAATATGCTTTTCCTGCTCACAGGTGGCAATGTCCCGCTCCATGGCATATTTCAGGGATTCATAGGGAACCTGAAAATCCACCCACTTAATGGTATCCGCTTTCGCCTGCGGCGTCATCAGCATGCACAGAAAAACTACAGAAAAAAGCCGCTTCATATCCTCACCTCGTAAGGCTAGGATGCGAAGCGGCATTTGTTTTATTCCAAATCGTTTTTAATTCCTTTGGCAATCCGGGCAATATCCTCCATGGAAGAAATTGCAGAGATTTGAGTTTTATAGTAGCTGCTGTGGGATACGCCCCGCAGATACCATGCAAAATGCTTTCTGGCTTCCAGGCAGGCAATATGCTCGCCCTTATCTTCGAAGGCCAGCCGGAACTGCTCCAGCGCTACATCCACCCGGTCTGCCAGGCAGGGACGCCCGGGAATCTCCTGCTGCGCCATGGCTGCAGCCACCTGTTGAAAAATCCAGGGATCGCCGAAGGTGGTTCTGCCGATCATTAAGCCGTCTGCCCCGGTCCATTTCAGGCAGCGCAGCGCGGATTCCGCACCGACAATATCGCCGTTGGCAATGACAGGGATGGACAGCTGCTCCTTCACTTTGCGGATCATATCCCAATCCGCCACACCGGAATAGAGCATGCTTCTGGTTCTGCCGTGGACAGCCACCATAGCCGCGCCTGCCTGCTCCATACGCTTGGTAAAGTCCAGCACATTGATGGAACCTTTATCCCAACCCAGACGGCATTTCACGGTTACGGGAACATCCACCGCCTTCACCACTTCTTTTACAATGGCTTCAGCCAGTTCCGGGGTACGCATCAATCCGCAGCCGTCGCCGGAATTGGCGATCTTCGGCATAGGGCAGCCCATGTTGATATCCAGAAAATCGCAGCCGGAAATCTCCAGCGCCAACTGCGCGCCCTGTGCCATGATCCCGGGGTCATTGCCGAAAATCTGGGCACCGCAAAGTCCCACAGGTGTTTTTTTCAAAAGTGCCGCGGATTTCTTATCCTTATACACCAATGCCCGGGAGGACACCATCTCCGTTACGGTGATATTGGCACCCAGCTGCGCGCATATCGTCCGGAACGCCCAGTCCGTCACACCGGCCATAGGCCCCAGAACCAGGGGATTTTCAATTTCATACTTACCCAGCCGCACAGCCTGCGCCTCCCTTTTCTGTAATCGGGGAGGATTATATCACAGTTTGCGTTATTTCGCAAGTCAAAGAAGTACGCTGGCCAGCCAGATCGCCCCTGTAATCAGCGCCCCACCCATGGCCCATACCGGACCGTAGTAACGGAGCTTTCGTTTATGCCGCTGGGAAGGTTCCCGGATCAGGCGGTTGGCCTCTTTTAAAAGCGCCGCATCCGTAATTCCCTCCTGCCCTACTGCGCTTTCTTTCAAAATAAAGATTGCCTGCTCAAACAGCTTGGGGTCCGGGCTGTGCACAACAATGACCTGCTTGGAAATACCTTTTACCATTTTTACCACCTCTTGGAAGCAGTATGTCCCGTCACAAGGAAATTCATACAAAAAGCACGGCCTCTTACAGAGGCCGCGCTTTCATTGTTCATTATTTTATTCCAGTACGATGTACTTCTGACCTGCTACATTCATGCTTGTCTTGCGAAGCAGGGTGAATACACCCAGACCGGCAAACAGCAGGCCGACAGCCATATTGCCAAGGGTGGCTCTGAAATACCCAGCGTCTGCAACCAGCAGCATCATGAGCAATCCGGGAATATCAGCGACCCCGTAGCCAGGAAGCTCACCGCTGCTGATCATTCCCAGCAGCGTAAATGCGTCCGCGGCAAAGTTACCCACCAGCACGCCTACAATCACAGCAAGAATCAAAATAGCAACCTTGGCCTTGCCTTGCTTACCCCTGAGCAGGTTGTAGCCCTTTTCGGCCAGCCAGCCAATTACAAAGCCCACCAAAGAAGCCACATAGCCCATATTCAGCACAACAGCCCAAAGAATCGCACCAACCAATGCGCCAATCAGCGCACCAATGGTACCTGTCAGGTAGGAGCCTGTGGCTTCCTCCTGCTGTCTTGTGTTTTCGTCTGATATCTCTCGGGAAACCTTCTGGGCGCAGGCATCGTGCATATGGTAAGCAATGCCATTGACCAGCACCCACCGACCGGAGGTGATCTCCATGCCGCACTCGGAGCATACATTTCCCTGAGCAGCACCGTACTGGCTCAGCAAAGGCATAAACCAATCCACAAACGCCCGGATCTTCTTCATGGTTCCAACAGTATCCGTAAATACAATGTGAACGGTACGCAGACCAAACTCCAGCTTTTGCACTCTGTAGGTTCTGGAAATATCAACGGTGTTCACTGCCTGAATCAGCTGATCCTTCTGCTCTTCAGAAGGGAATCTTGTTGCTATAGTCAGAATTTTGATATTAGAGCCTTCCATCATCGTTGCGGCAAAGCCCTGAAGATTTCCGTAGGCAACACCCTGTGCCACCTTCATGCCGTTTTCTGCAGCATATTTTTTAAGCCCGGAACCAACCATAAGTTACACCTCTTTCTATATGTCGGGTTTATGAATGCATTATAGCATAGTTCCCGGCAAAATGCAAGTTTTAGTTCAGCTACATGAACTATTATTTCTCCGTTTCCACATATAATTAATGTGAAATTGTGAAATGGGTGGTGATCCTCTTGCAACTGAATCAGGCTGTTAGTCTGCGGCTTTCTGAGCTTCTGGAAGAAAGAAATATGACCCAGTATCAGCTGTTCATGCTGAGCGGCGTTCCCAAGTCCACCATTCATAATCTGATTTCCTGCAGCTATACTTCCGTCAAGCTGCGGATCATCCATGAACTTTGCCAGGGGTTCCAAATCAGCATCTCTGATTTTTTCAGTTCGCCCCTGTTTGATGAAGTAAATCTTGACCCATAAAAAAGCAGAGGCATTGCCTCTGCTTTTACTGTTGACCTCTGGGGCGCTTATAACGGCCTCTGGGTTCCCATTCCGGCAAGGGGAATCTCTGCATGGCGCCAAAAATGCGCTCCTTCAAATCGGGATACTGAGCGCTGAGATCGTAGATCAGGTTCTTCACCTCTTCCCGCTTGGTGGTCTTATCCACGGGGCAGCGGTTTTCGATTACCGGCAGTTCCTGTCTGCTGACAAAATTATCGATGGTCTTTTCGTGAATATACAACATGGGACGGATCTGAATGATGCCGGTGCGATCCAGATCGGTGACCGGTTGGAAACAACTGATGCGGCCTTCATACAGCAGTGACATCAGGAAAGTTTCCACAGCATCATCATAGTGATGCCCCAGCGCCAGCTTATTCATGTCACGATCCAGAATCGCCTGATTCAGCGCACCCCGACGCATCTTGGAACACAGAGAACAAGGGTTCTTCTCCTGCCGATGCTCAAAAATGACCGGCCCAATCTCTGTGGGTACTACCGTATAAGGAACATCCAGCTTTTCGCAAAGTTCCCGAATCGCACCGTAGTCCATGCCTAATCCCATATCGATGGTAATCGCTTCCAGATGGAAGGCATTATGGTTATATTTACGCAGTTCCGCCAGAAATACCAGCAGTGCAAGGGAATCTTTACCGCCGGAAACACCTACGGCAATCCGATCACCCTGCTGAATCATTTGATAATCTTCCACGCACCGGCGAACCAGGCCAATCAGCTTCTGCATTGTTGGATTTCCTCCTGTTTTATGTAAAAATAGCAAGTGAGAATTCAAGAGCATTCAAGAGCATTTACGAGCATTTTAAAGTTTATCTTGCATTTCGCAAATTTCTTCAAAAAACATGTTGACATTTCATTTTTGGTATGGTATAAAGTTCAAGCGTCTTGAGGGTATTGTACTCTCAACCATTGAATTTGTCAAAATATTTTAACCTAATCGGAGGAACGAATATGTCCACTACACTCGCTAAGACCGAGACCGTTGAGCGCAAGTGGTATGTGCTGGATGCTGCCGGTAAGCCCCTGGGCCGTACCGCTGTCATCGCTGCTAACCTGCTGCGCGGCAAGCACAAGGTCGACTTCACCCCCAACGTTGACTGCGGCGACTGCGTCATCATCATCAACACCGACAAGGCTATCCTGACCGGCAAGAAGGCTGATCAGAAGGTCTACTACCGCGTTTCCGGCTGGATCGGCGGTCTGAAGGAGACCAAGGCTCGCGTTATGATGGAGAAGCGCTCCGACTACGCTGTTGAGCTGGCCGTCAAGGGCATGCTGCCCAAGAACACCCTGGGCAAGCACTGCATGACCCGCCTGCACCTGTATAAGGGTGCTGAGCATCCCCATGCCGCCCAGAAGCCCGAAGCCTGGACCCTGGACTGATTTGGAGGTAATTGACTATGTACGAGAGCAAGAAGAAGTATAGCTACGGCACCGGCCGCCGTAAGTCCTCCGTTGCCCGTGTTCGCGTTTACGAGAACGGCACCGGTTCCATCATCATCAATGGCCGCGACATCGACGAGTACTTCGGTCTGGAGACCCTGAAGCTGATCGTTCGTCAGCCCCTGGTCACCACCGACATGCTGGGCAAGGTTGACATCGTTGTCACCGTCGCCGGCGGCGGCGTTTCCGGCCAGGCCGGCGCTATCCGTCACGGCATTTCCCGCGCCCTGCTGACCATCAACCCCGAGTACCGCGCTTCTCTGAAGGCTGCCGGTTTCCTGACCCGCGACCCCAGAATGAAGGAAAGAAAGAAGTACGGTCTGAAGGCCGCCCGTCGCGCTCCCCAGTTCTCCAAGAGATAATCTACTTCTCACCAAGAACTTCAAAAGCCCAGAAACCGCAATGGTTTCTGGGTTTTCTTTTTGCCCTACACATTTCTGGTTGGTTACCTGCATCGTTTGGAACAATCCCATCGGAAAACTACCCCATTTTTCCGGCTCAAGAGCCGAGAAAAATCTACAATTTAGGAGGATTTTTATGAAAACAGGACTTACCAAGAAGCAGAAAGTCACTGAGGTATATTACAATGCCAACGATTCTACCGCTGAGGCCTACACCCACCACCGCAAGGTGGCAAGCGAATTGGCCAAGGAAAAAGTTTTCCTAACAAATAAGACAAACTCATGCATGTTAATGACTTCCCTCCATACTTTTTTGTATGATATTGGGGATTGACTTTTCATTCTTGACGAGTATAATTGTATACAATTATACGGCATTGAAAGGATGATGACATATGCTTGAGATTTCCAGCAAGACCAACCTGTTGGAGCAGAAATCCTACAAGTACTCTTTACAGGATGTAGCTGAGCCCAACCTGCAGCGTGATATTTACAGCTACGGAACGGTGCCGAAGGTTTCTTTTAACCACCGCAGGGTCCCCCTGAATATGCCAGAAGAAATTTGGATCACCGATACCACCCTCCGGGACGGGCAGCAATCGGTGGAACCCTACAGTGTGGATCAGATTGTTAAAATCTATCAGTATCTTTCCAAGCTGGGTGGCCCCTACGGTATTATCCGGCAGACAGAATTCTTCATTTACAGCAAAAAGGATCGGGAGGCATTGGAAAAGTGTCTTTCTCTGGATTTGAAATTTCCTGAGATCACCAGTTGGATCCGTGCCAGCAAAGAGGACTTTCGGCTTGTCCGGGAGTTGGGCTTGAAGGAAACCGGCATTCTTGTCAGCTGCAGCGATTATCACATCTTTAAAAAGATGAGAATGACCAGAAAACAGGCTCTGGAACATTATCTTGCTACCATTTCCGATGCATTTGAAGCGGGTGTTATTCCCCGCTGCCACCTGGAGGATATTACCCGGGCAGATTTTTACGGCTTTGTGGTTCCCTTTGTCAATGAGCTGCAAAAGCTTTCCCAGCAGGCAGGGATTCCGGTAAAGATTCGGGCCTGTGACACCATGGGTTACGGCGTGCCTTATACGGAAGCCGCTTTGCCCAGAAGTGTTGCCGGCATTATTTACGGCTTGCAGCACTATTCGGATGTCCCCAGCGAGTATCTGGAATGGCACGGTCACAACGATTTTTATAAAGCCGTTGCTAATGCCTCCACCGCCTGGCTCTACGGCGCTTGCGCAGTAAACTGCTCCCTGCTGGGAATCGGTGAGCGCACCGGAAATATTCCGTTGGAAGCCATGGTGTTTGAGTATGCCTCCCTCCGGGGTTCTATGGACGGGATGGATCCCACTGTGATTACGGAAATCGGGGAATTCTTCCAAAAGGATATCGGCTATCAAATCCCGGTAATGACTCCCTTTGTGGGAAAGAACTTCAACTCCACTCGGGCTGGAATTCATGCAGACGGTTTGCTGAAAGACGCAGAAATCTACACGATTTTTGATACCCACAAGCTGCTAAACCGCCCGGCAACCGTAGAAATCAGCAAGACATCGGGCCTGGCAGGCATTGCCTACTGGATCAACCAAAATTACCATCTGGCTCCGGAGCGCGAGATTAACAAAAATGATCCTCTTGTGCTTGCGTTAAAGCGTTGGGTGGACAGTGAGTATGACGCAGACAGGCAAACTATGATTTCCTGCAAGGAACTGGAAGAAAAAATTAAAGAGCTGGCTCCAGGCCGGTTTGCGGTTTAAGGAGGAAATCCCAATGACAGAATTTAAAACTGTTTCCCTGGCAGACCAGGTTTTTGAACGGCTGGAAAATGACATTATTACCGGCACTTATCCTCGGGGAGAAATCTTAACGGAGCTTAAGCTGGTGGAGCAGCTGGGGGTCAGCCGGACACCCATCCGGGAAGCGTTGCGTCGGCTGGAACAGGAACGGCTGATCCGGGAATCCGGAAAAGGCTCTGTAGTTTTGGGCATTACAGTGGAGGATCTGGTGGACATAATGAATATCCGTCAGCGAATTGAGGGGCTTGCAGCTTACTATGCCACCAAGAACCTGACCCCGGAGGGTCTGGAAGAGTTGAAGCAAATCAGCGAATTGCAGGACTTCTACTACACAAAAAAGGATGTTGAGCATCTGCGGCAGATGGACGACCGGTTCCATGATACCATTTATGAGTTGAGCCGGCGAACCATTATCCGGGACACATTGCTTCCCCTGCACCGGAAAACCATGCGCTACCGGAAAATCTCTATCGAGGATCCTGCTCGGCTGGATCGTTCCATTCAGGAACACAAGGCCATTTTTGAAGCTATTGCCTCCGGGGATGCAGACCTGGCATCCGAGTTGATCACTCAGCATATCATCCGTGCTAAGGAAAATATGATCGCGAGGTTTGATTATCATGGGTAAAACGATTGCACAAAAGATCATTGCCGCCCATCTGGTTTCCGGAGACATGACCCCCGGCAAGGAAGTGGCGCTGCGAATTGACCAGACCCTGACCCAGGATGCCACAGGCACCATGGCCTATCTGGAATTTGAAACTATGGGCATTCCTCAGGTAAAAACTGAATTCAGCATTGCCTATGTGGATCACAACACCCTGCAATGTGGCTTCGAAAACCCGGATGACCATCGGTATTTGCAGACGGTTGCCGCAAAATACGGCGTTCATTTCTCCCGTCCCGGGAATGGCATTTGCCATCAGGTTCATCTGGAACGGTTTGGCAAGCCCGGAAAGACTCTCATTGGCTCTGACAGTCACACTCCCACAGCAGGCGGTCTGGGCATGCTGGCCTTTGGTGCCGGAGGTATGGATGTAGCAGTGGCAATGGGTGGCGGTGCTTATTACATCACCATGCCAAAAATCTATAAGGTAAATCTCACAGGTGCTTTGCAGCCTTTTGTAACCGCCAAGGACATCAGTCTGGAATTACTGCGGCTTCTTTCTGTTAAGGGCGGTGTGGGTGCCATCATCGAATGGGGCGGCCCGGGAATTGCAGCGCTTAGTGTACCGGAGCGGGCAACTATCACCAACATGGGTACCGAATTAGGTGCAACCACCTCTATTTTCCCGGCAGATGAAGTGACCAGAGCCTTTTTAGCCGCGCAAAACCGGGAAGCAGACTTTTCTCCCATTGCCCCTGATACGGATGCACAATATGACCGGATCATTGACATCAACTTGTCCGCGTTAAAGCCCATGATCGCCTGTCCCCACAATCCGGATAATGTGGTTGCAGCGGAAAGCTTGCAAAATGTCAAGGTGGATCAGATCTGCATTGGCTCCTGCACCAACTCCTCCCTGTTGGATCTTCTGAAAGTTGCCGCCATTCTTAAGGGCAAGACCATAGCTCCGAATGTCAGTCTCTCCATCTCTCCCGGCTCCCGGCAGGTTTTGACCATGCTATCCCAGTGCGGCGCACTGGCAGACATCTTAGCCAGTGGCGCAAGATTGCTGGAATGCGCCTGCGGCCCCTGTATCGGCATGGGGTTCTCCCCCAATTCCGGCGGTGTCAGCCTTCGTACCTTTAACCGGAATTTCCATGGACGCAGTGGCACAAAGGATGCTCAGGTATATCTGGTATCTCCGGAAACCGCAGCCGCTTCTGCCCTGTCGGGCTATATTACAGACCCCACTACTCTGGAACCGATTTCAGCTATGGAACTGCCCGAGACTTTCCACATTGACGATTCTGCTGTTTTGCCTCCGGCGGAGGACGGCAGTACTCTGGAGGTTCTGCGTGGGCCGAATATTAAGGAATTTCCAAAATCCAAAGCCTTTTCCGACTCTCTTTCTGCAAAGGCTGTGCTGAAGGTAGGCGACAATATCACCACCGACCACATTATGCCTGCAGGTGCTAAGATCCTACCCTACCGATCCAACATTCCCCATCTGGCACAATACTGCTTTGAAGTTTGTGACCCAACTTTCCCGGAGCGGGCAAAAAGTGCCGGTGATGGCATTATTGTCGGCGGAAGCAACTACGGTCAGGGTTCTTCCCGGGAACACGCAGCTCTCGTACCTATGTATTTGGGAATTCGCTGCGTACTGGCGAAAAGCTTTGCCCGGATTCATGCCGCCAATCTGATAAACGCCGGAATTCTGCCCCTGACCTTCGAGAACCCGGGGGATTATGATGCCTTACAGCAAAATCATAGCCTGCGTATCACGGATATCCGCAATGGCATGGCTTTAGGAAAGATCATAGTTGTTGACGAAACCACAGGTAAGACCATCCCTGTACTTTGCAATTTCACCCCACGCCAGCAGCAGATCCTCCTTAAGGGCGGCCTACTGAACTACACAAAGGATGGTGGGCAATGAATCAATTAGATATGGCCTGCGAAAGCTTTCGGATCCTTTTACAGGAGCAGCTGCAGCGCATTGCGAGTATGAGTGCTGAAAAAACAGATTTCTCGGCAAAAGAAACTGTCACCGTTGGTCTGATTGACGGAGATGGTATTGGCCCCGTGCTGATGAAGCAGGCAAAGCGTGTTTTACAAACACTTCTCTCGGAAGAAATCAGATGCGGAACCGTTATACTGAAGCAAATCCATGGTCTGACGATTGAAAACCGCTTGACACTGGGTAAGTCTGTGCCAGAGGATGTGCTGGAGCAAATCAAAGCCTGTGATGTATTGCTGAAAGGCCCTACAACTACTCCCATGGGAGGCACAATGGAAAGCGCCAATGTGACATTGCGTCGGGAACTGGATCTTTACGCAAATGTCCGCCCGGTTGCCATTCCTGAAGAGGGAATCGACTGGACATTCTTTCGGGAAAATACTGAGGGTGAGTATGTTTTGGGTAACCGGGGCGTGGAGCTTCCCGGTATGGCGGTTGATTTCAAGGTAACAACAGACTTAGGAACCCGGCGTATCGCCAGAGCAGCCTTTGACTATGCCCGTCAGAACAAAAAAAACCGGGTCTCCATCGTCACAAAGGCCAACATCATGAAGAAAACTGATGGAAGGTTCACATCCATCTGCCATGAGGTGGCCAAAGAGTACCCGGAGATTACCGTGGATGACTGGTATATTGACATCATGACCGCCAACCTTGTGAATCCCACCATCCGGAATCAGTTTCAGGTGGTGCTGCTGCCCAATCTTTACGGCGATATTATCACCGACGAAGCCGCACAGCTTCAGGGCGGCGTTGGTACCGCAGGCAGCGCCAATATTGGGGATCGGTTCGCTATATTTGAGGCCATCCACGGCTCCGCCCCCCGGATGATAGAGGAAGGATTGGGTGAATACGCCAATCCGGAAAGTATTCTCCGTGCAACAGTCATGCTTCTGCGACACATATGCCGTACAGATGCAGCAAATAGGCTGGAACATGCTTTGAATGCCTGCCCTGTTACAGTAAATGGATCCGCAGCAGGTTCTACATGTAAAGAATATGGAGATAGCCTGATATCATTCTTTATATAACACTGGTTGTACGCTGGCTAAGGCGGTTTTGACTGTGTAAAACCCGAATCTAAAAAGAAGCTCGGTTTGAGGGATCTGATCAAGTTCTGAACGAAGATATGGGCGGTGACCAACCCGGTCACCGCCCTTTGATCAGTTATAGATTAGTTCAGATAATACTATTTCTTCCGCTGCGTTGCGGATATTGTTCATAGCGCCCACCCAAGCCATTTGATCCTGTGTTTTCAACTGCTCGGTGATACCTTCCTTTTCAGCCAGTTGCTTCACCAGCCGATCAAACATTTCTGTTGCTCGGTTGCCGATCTCTGCAATATGACCGTTCAGCTTTCCGCTGAGAAGAAGAGTAGTATGCAGCACCGGACGATGCTCCTTGATGTGCCGCAGATACTTTCTGCCCCATATTCCGATAGGCTGGGTAATTTTTTCATCCAACACCAAGCAAGGGATGTAATAATCTCCTTGCAATTCATACCATAGTCCGTTATTATTGTCATAGATGTGTTTTTCCATTGTTGTGTCCTCCAGTAGTGTATTTGAGTTTGAGGTGATTCAAATACAGCTTCTTGATTGCTCGTTGCCGTGGACAGTCCTGGGACGCCGTCCACAAGGAACAAGTAGGATACAAATACAGTTTTTGTGGTTAAATGCACCACATTGATTTTTGGAGTAAATATATCTGAAAACCGCTTATTTCGGCTGTTTTTAGGCACAAAACGAAGAAAAGTCCCAAACAGCACATTGATACTTTCCAGGCTTCGGAGTTATCCAAGCGCTAATCGAAATTATCCAAGAGATAATCTGCTTCTCATCAAGAACTACAAAAACCCAAAACCGCAATGGTTTCTGGGTTTTCTTTTTGCCCTACTCATTTCTGGTTGGTTACCTGCATCGTTTGGAACAATCCCATTGGAAAATCACCCCACTTTCCCCGGCTCAAGAGCCGAGAAAAATCTACAATTTAGGCGGCCATCCATAGGGATTTACACGGTTTTGCAGGAATCTTTTTCCCCACAGAAAATCCAGCGTCCTTAGAAATACATCCAGTATTTCCGCGTCCGCTGAATTCCCTGTGAGAAAAAATCTTTCCTTCAAAACTGCGAAGCACTCCAAAACGAGAGCTTTTTCTGTAAGACAAGATAAAAAGCCATGGCAAGGCTGACGCCTGCCATGGCTTTTTGACGCAGTATTACGGGAAAAGATCCGCTTTGGAGCGTATAAATCCCTATGGGTGGCCGCCTTTAGGAGGATTTTTATAAAAACAGGACTTACCAAGAAGCAGAAAGTCACTGAGGTATATTACAATGCCAAAGACCCCACCGCAGAGGTCTACACACACGATACCAAGCTGAAAAAGCGTCTGCTTGCCTACGCTGTCAAATTCCCGGAGCTGTGCCAGCAGACCGACGATGACGAACAAGGCGGTCTGCGGTTCGAGATCGATAAAAGCAGAATCAGCATCCGGCTGACAGTACCCTATACCGATGATCGACGCAAGGCAGCAAGTAAGCTGGCTAAAGAAAACGGGATTCACAACAAATAAGGTTTTGTAAGCAGGCACGATCATTAGACTATCCGTCACTTTTTATATATCATCCATCATTCAGATGCACTATAATGATACAAACGGAGCAAGGAGATGCATCGGATGTTCATTCGGAATATGAGAAAATCGGATTATGCCGCCGTCGATGCGCTTCTTTTGCAAATACACCAAGTAGATGTTGACGGCAGGCCGGAAATGTTCGCCCCTATTGAGCAGTACATGACCAAGGACTCCTATGACAGGCTTGTTGCAAACAAAAATGTCATTTCGATTCTTGCCCAGGAACGGGGGAAAATCATTGGCTGCTGCTTTGTGTCCATGCTGGAGCGCAGCGGGATGGCGCACATGAAATCTGCCTAGATCGATCTTCTGGTTGTGGACAAGAAACACCGCAGGAAAGGTGTCGGACGAACCATCTTCCAGGAGGTTCAGAAACGAGCCAAAAAGGTTGGTGCAAAGCGGATCGATCTGATGGTATGGAGCCACAACCCGGTTGCCGAAAGTGCGTATAAAGCCTATGGCATGACACCGCAGAGAACGGTATATGAAATCACAATATGAAGCATCCCCAGGACAAAAAGTCCTGGGGATTTGTGCTGTTCAGATCAAACCATGTTCCTTGCAGTAATGGTATACTCCGTCCTGGGCCACATGGCCGCAAACATCATCTGCAATCGCTTTCAGCCGGGGCGATGCGTTTTCCATAGCAACACCGGTTCCCACCGCTTCCAGCATTTCAATGTCATTATTTCCGTCACCAAAGGCCATGGCTTCGTCACGGTCAAAATGATAATACTCTAAAATCCTACGGATACCCATGCCCTTGCCGCCGTTTGCGGGGATCACATCTACTGCACGATCCCACCATGCAGCGATCTTGGCGCCGTCCACACCCCGAAGAATTGCCGGATAATCTGCTTCCCGGCAGCCGAGCATAACCTGATAGACTTCCTCCTGGCTGACAGAATCAAAGTCCTCCGCAATGGTCAGCTTTTGATGGGCGAAAGCATAATAATCTGCCAGATCCGCATCGGAGCCGTTGGCTGCAAGCCGTTCCTTAGTGGCAACGGAAACTGGTCTGCCTAACACAGCCGCATTATGGATCAGCTTCTGAACATCCCCGGAGGGAATGGGATTGCTGAAAACCGTTGTCTCCCCGGTGTAGCACAGCGATCCGTTGAAGGTAAGGTATGCATCAAATTCCACCCCATCAAATACCGGCAGGCTGACCGGAGACCGACCTGTGGCAAGACAAATGCAGATGCCGTGTTGCTTGAGCAGTTTCAGCATTTCCAGTGTCTTGGTTGAAATTTGTTTTTTCTGCATATCGATCAGCGTGCCGTCAATATCGAAGAAAACGATCTTAATTTGCTTCATAAGGAATCACCTTCATAGTATCCTTTTTCGTTACGGTAGTGAAAATGATGATGGTACCGACCAGGGTCATCACAATGCCCGCAAACAGAATTGCTTCCACTCCCAGGCTGAGAAGCTGACCGCCGGCGAAGTTACCGGCAGAGCAGCCCAGCGCATAGGCGGCGGTGCTGAAAGCCTGACCGATCATCATTTTCAGAACGATGAACCCTTTGGACTTATCTGCGATTCCTGCAAGAATAGGCTGTGTCAAGCAAGAAAGCAACCCGGCTGCGACAAGCAGTATGCCGATAACCCCGGAGGGAACTCCGCAGCCAAGCAGATATGTGGTTGCAAAGCTGACTGCGCCTGTGGATGCCGCCCAAAAGGTAAATTGGATAAGGGTGTAGCGGAGTGTTAGATTTTTCTTTCCCATGGCAATCACCGGAAACTGTTTTCCACCACTCCTGGCAGAAGGTCATAGATGGAGCACCCAATGATTCTTTCAAAGTGCTGCTTTATGTTCAAAACAGCCTCCCACCGCTCCACTGTTGACGGATGGGTGCCGTATCGGAGGGCAACATCTACAAACCGCTTTTCCAGCAGGCAAAATCCGTTGGGCAGTGCCAGTGCATCGCAAAGCTGCACCAAACGGTCATAATCGTCATAGACCGCATCTTTTACAAAGCGATCCATGAATGCCTTATCCTCTGGGGGCATATCAAAGACACCAATCGAGGAAGCAATATCCTTGACCATAAAGGCATGGGAGATACAAATTTGCGCAGCCTTTTCCCAGCCCCGCTCCATGCAGTAGCGGTATCCGTCGATCAGATGGCGCTCCGAAGTGACACCGGCATGTCTGCCAATGTCATGGAGGATGCCGTAGATGTATGCGTCGTCGTTATCCAAATGGGGGCAGTATTTGGCGATGTTTTCGCAGGCCATGGCCACATAACGGCTGTGGTCTGCCCAGGGGCCTGGGTTGGCATGGTGCGCATCTTCCAGCGCCTTTTCCGCAAAAGATCGGGTAAGCAGCATAAAATAAACCTCCAGGAATAGAGAAAACGGGGCCGGCTTTCACCAACCCCGCCAGAGAAATAAGGAGGATTGGAAAGTGGGCCTTTCCCATTTCCTCACTGACAGTATAAGAGCAAATCGGCACAAATGATATATTATTTCTGCTTAATTATATTACGATTGTGCCATTCCTTGCGGTAGGCTGTAGGGGTGCAGCCAAACTGTTCCCGAAATAGCTTTCCCAAATAGCTGCTGGAACCAAGACCGCAGTTATAGGCGATCTGGGTGATCGGTTCATCGGTTTCCGCCAATCGCTGGCAGGCTTTCCGCAGCCGGTATCCAGTCATATATCCCACAGGACTCATATGAAGATTCTCATGGAACAGCCGATAGCATACCCGCTTGCTGATGTGAGCTTCCTTTGCCAGTTGATCCACGGAAATCGTATCCGGGTAATGAGCATGGATGTAACGCATCATGGCTTTCATTTTTTCATCGGAATCCCTTGCAATGAATCGCTGCTCCATCTCAGGACGGGCCAGTTCAAACAGCGCAAGCCAAATTTCTGTAAGCTGCTGCCGGAGGGTAAATTCATATCCCCAGCTATCCTCGTCCAGATCAAAGACGGCACGGATCTTTTTCAAAAGCTCGGCCTGGACAGCATCATCGGGAGAAAGAACAATCATTTCAATCCCGGCTGCGGCAGTCAGAGGACGGATATACTTGGTATCGATTCGGCTGGCCTGTCCGCCGGAGAGCAGTTCCGGCTCAAACAGATGCAGAAGCTGAACCGTTTCCCCGCCGGAGGGAATGATCTTGGAGGTGTGCAGAATGTTGGAATTTACAAAGCCACCGGAACCGGCAGGAAACACCCACTTGCCATTAGGGGTGGTATATTCCAGCGTACCGCTCTCCATGTAAAACAGTTCCACCGTCCGGTGCCAATGCCAGGGGGTTGCAGGTTCTAAATATCGATCCAGCAAAGCACAGGATGCAATATAAGGAAAGTCCGGCGAAAAACCGGGAAGCAATTCTTCGTTGCTGCCCTCAACTAACTGGATGCTTTGGATGTTCTTCATATCTGCTCACCTCCCGGAATGTATCTGTTATTATGCTACTGTTTTTTGAAAGGAAAGTCAATCCATCAAATTAACAAGGGTACCCCAAAGCAGTGCACCCTTGTTAATTTGATTTCTGTGGCTAAATGAATACCAACCTTCCGCCTGTTTCCCGCGTTTATCCTCTGTAAACGGGTTCGTATAAAAGCAGAAAAGCCGGTGGCTACAAGGCCACCAGCTTATCAATGATATGCTCAAACATCCAGCCCAACTCCAGCGGCCGCCCATCCTGGTCGTACGCATAGGGGAAAGTATCACATACCAGATCGTATATTTCAAGAAGCTCCTCTTTGGAATATTCTTGATCGTCATGCAGAACAAGCCCGCAGTATTTTTGCAGCGCGCTGCGTTCCTCTTCAGTAAATACGGATGCCAAGCCGGACACGCCCCCACCTTCTTTCTTCCTGATCGTATCACCTTTCCCGCAGATTTTCAATCCCCCTATTTAATGTTCCGGGGAAGGATTGAAAACAGCTTCCTGCAATGGTATGATAGAGAAAACCCATACAGGAGGAATTTCTATGAATGTTCAGATTCTGGAACTGATCGACGGTGCAAAAGCCGCCAAGGGGCTGACTGTGATTATTGATGTATTCCGTGCCATGACCGTGGAAGCCTATGTGATCCAAAACGGCGCTGCGGATTTGATTCCCATCGGCAGCATCGATGAAGCCTACGCCTATCGGGATGCCCATCCCGGCACCATTCTCATGGGTGAGCGGGGCGGCGCAAAATGCCCCGGGTTTGATTTTGGCAACTCCCCTTCCCAGGTGAAGGACTTTGATTTTACGGGCAAGACCGTGGTGCATACCACCAGCGCAGGTACCCAGGGTGTTGCCAATGCCAAAAACGCTACCCAGATGCTGACCGGCAGTTTGGTAAATGCCAGGGCCATTGCCGAATACATCAAAGCCAGCGGCGCGGAAGATGTGTCCCTGGTCTGTATGGGGCTGGCAGGTGTGGAACCCACCAGGGAAGATACCCTCTGCGCAGAATATATCAAGGCGCTGGTCGAGGGTACAACCTTTGATCTTGCCTCGGGCATCGAAGAGTGTAAGCATACCAGCGGCGCAAAATTCTTTGACCCAAACAATCCTATTTTCCCGGAGGAGGACTTCTGGCTCAGTGTGGAGGCCGATAAATTCGACTTTGTTCTTCATGTGGAGCAGGGTGCGGACGGTTTGATGCACACTATTCGAAAAGTGTGACACCCTAAATCTATGTTTTTTCCGGAATTCTAGCAAAATAACCTTGTTTTTTATTGCAAACAGTTGTATAATTTTATAGATATATTTTGCACAATAATTTACTTAGGAGGCTCTCCAAATGATCAATTGGAACAATATGGATACCCTTTCCGCATATGCCGCGCTGAAAGCCGTGCAGCCCATCGACCTGCGCGCCAGCATGAGCGGCGAAAACGGCGCTCAGCGCGTTAAGAGCTACAGCATCCCCATGGGTAGCAGTATGGACTTTAACTACGGCGCCCGCCCTGTGGATGACGCCATTCTGGAAAAGCTGGCTGCTTTTGCTGAGGAAGCACAGCTGGCTGAAAAGTTTGCAGCGCTCTACAACGGTGCTGTGATCAACACCGGTGAGAAGCGGCTGGTTCTGCATCATATGTGCCGCGGTCAGCTGGGTGACGATGTTGTGGCAGACGGCGTGAACAAGCGGGCTTTCTATGTAGAGCAGCAGCGCAAGTTCACGGAACTGGCCAACAAAGTTCACGCAGGTGAAATTACCAACGCCGACGGCGAGAAGTTCACCACCGTGGTGCAGATCGGTATCGGCGGCAGCGACCTGGGCCCCCGCGCCATCTACCTGGCTCTGGAGAACTGGGCCAAGGCCAACAACACCCTGAAGATGAAGGCTGAGTTCATCAGCAATGTTGACCCCGATGACGCAGCAGGCGTGCTGAGCAAGATCGATGTGGCCCACACCCTGTTCATCCTGGTTTCCAAGTCCGGCACCACCCTGGAAACTCTGACCAACGAATCCTTCGTGAAGGATGCCCTGGTCAAAGCAGGCCTGAATCCCTCCAAGCACATGCTGGCTGTTACCAGCGAGACCTCTCCCCTGGCCAAGAGCTCCGATTACCTGGCTGCTTTCTTTATGGATGACTATATCGGCGGCCGTTACTCCTCCACCTCCGCTGTGGGCGGCGCTGTTCTGTCCCTGGCCTTCGGCCCTGAGGTCTTTGAAAAGTTCCTGGCAGGCGCTGCTGAGGCTGACGCACTGGCCAAGAATCCCGATCTGCGGAAGAACGCTGCCATGCTGGACGCTCTGATCGGCGTTTACGAGCGCAATGTTCTGGGCTACCCCACCACCGCTGTTCTGCCCTACTCTCAGGCCCTGAGCCGCTTCCCTGCCCATCTGCAGCAGCTGGACATGGAATCCAACGGTAAGTCTGTTAACCGCTTCGGTGAGAGCGTAAACTATGTCACCGGCCCCGTGATCTTCGGCGAGCCCGGCACCAACGGTCAGCACTCCTTCTATCAGCTGCTGCACCAGGGCACCGATATCATTCCTCTGCAGTTCGTCGGCTTCAAGAACAGCCAGATGGGCTCCGATGTTGTGATCCAGGGCTCTACCTCCCAGCAGAAGCTCTGCGCCAATGTTGCCGCCCAGATCATGGCTTTCGCCTGCGGCAAGGATGACGACAACCGCAACAAGTACTTTGCAGGCGGCCGTCCCTCCAGCATCATCATCGGCGAAAAGCTGACTCCTGAGGCTGTAGGCGCTCTGCTGGCACACTTTGAGAACAAGGTCATGTTCCAGGGCTTTGCCTGGAATCTGAACAGCTTCGACCAGGAAGGCGTCCAGCTGGGCAAGGTTCTGGCCAAGAAGGTTCTGGCCCACGACACCGACGGTGCTCTGAAGGTCTACAGCGATCTGCTGAACATCTGATAAATCAAAAGTTCCGGAAACCAATGGTTTCCGGAACTTTTTTATTTTACTTTTTCATGCAGGAACTTCTCAACCACTTCCGCGATGCCGTCGTGATTATTATCATTTTGGGTAATGTAGTCAGCCGCTGCCTTCACATCCTCCGTACCGTTGGCCATAGCCACGCCGATACCGGCTGCCCGGATCATGGAAAGATCATTGGCTGCATCGCCTACGGCAACCGCATTGGCAATGTCCACACCCATCAGCCCGCACAGCCGCCGCACAGCGTTGCCCTTGTTCATTCCCTTGACAACAATCTCCAGATACTCTTTGCAGGAGAAGAAGCAATCCGCCTCCTGGGCAAGGCTTTCGCCGATCCACTTCTGCATAGCCCGCAGATCAGCCTGATCGTCAAGTGCGATCATCAGGCATTTCACCGGCTCCTGCACCACATCGGTTGCTGCATCTGCAATTACCTTATGCGCCATGCCGATACGCTCACAGTACCATGCCAGCTCCTTACCCACACATCTGGGCTCTACCAGAACCCGCTCGCCTTCATAGGTCTGGATGTGGAGATTTCTGCGATTCGCCTCGGCGAAAAGCTTTCTCACCGTAGAAATCGGCGTTGTGCAGGAGTAGATGGTATCATTCTTCTCCCAGTCGTAGAGAAGCGCGCCGTTGGAGGCGATCATCATACAGCCGGGTTTATCCAGACCCAGCCGCCCGGCCAGATCTTTGGCACTTTTCAGCGGGCGGCCTGTTGCAATCACCACACCGTGGCCACGCTCCAACGCCTGCTCCAGGGCTTGTCTGTTCAGAGCCGTAATTTCCTTCTGATCGTTCAGCAGCGTACCGTCCAGATCCAAAAACAGCAGTCTTTTTTCCATAACATACCTCAGCATTCCGGCGCGGCATCTGCCGCGCACAATTTCCTGGTTACCGAAATTATAAGGCTTCTCCAGTGAAATTGCAAGACATGGACGGATTGTTTATTGCATTTCCTCTTGAGCACTGCTATACTTGTTATGTTGCTGAACAAAAGAGGAGGCTCATTATGGATTTGTCTGTATTGAATATTATCGACGAAAAGAAAGAAATCATCGACGGCGTAGCGGATTACCTGTGGGCGAATCCGGAAACTGCTTTTACGGAATTTAAGTCCGCACAGAAGATTTGCCAGGTTCTGCGAGATGAAGGCTTCACTGTGGAAGAAAATCTGGCCGGAATCGCTACCGCCTTCTCCGGCACCTTCGGTTCCGGCAAACCTGTGATCGGTGTGCTGGGCGAGTTTGATGCCTTGAGCGGCCTGGGTCAGGTGGAAGGCCTGGCAGAGCCCATGCCCAACGGTCAGGAATGCGGTCACGGCTGCGGCCATAATCTGCTGGGTGCCGGTTCCCTGGGTGCCGCCATTGCCATCAAGCATTATCTGGAAACCACCGGTCGGGAGGGTACCGTGATCTATTTCGGCTGTCCCGGCGAAGAAGGCGGCTCCGGCAAGGCATTTATGGCCCGTGACGGCGTGTTTGACTGTCTGGATGCTGCGCTTTGCTGGCACCCCGGCGACATTACCCGGGTGCGGGTCAAGCATTCTCTGGCCAATTACCAAGTTCTTTACAAGTTTGACGGCGTTGCCTCCCACGCCGGTGACAAGCCTTACCTGGGCCGCAGTGCACTGGATGCCGTGGAGCTGATGGACATGGGCACCAACTATCTCCGGGAGCATATGATCGACGGCGCGCGCATTCACTACGCCATCGTGGATACCGGCGGCTTCTCTCCCAATGTTGTGCAGGCCCATGCGGAGGTGCTGTACCTCATCCGCGCCCCTCACAACCAGCAGGTAAAAGAACTCTATGAGCGGGTATGCGATATTGCCAAGGGCGCTGCGCTGATGACCGGCACCAAGGCCAGCCACGAATTTATCAAGGGTTGCTCCAGCTATGTCCATAACCACACCATGCTCCGTCAGCTGGATCAGTGCATGGCTGCCATCGGCGCGCCGGAGCCCAGCGAAGAAGATCTGGCGTTTGCAAAGGCCATTACCGAAAACTCCCTGATGAATATCCCCAACCATGATTTGGAAAACCCCATCCACTGGCAGCAAATTCCCTATGACGGCGTAACCATTCCGGGCTTTGGCTCCACAGATGTCAGCGATGTCAGCTGGGTCTGCCCCACCGCGGAATTAAGCGGCCCCAGTAACGCCTTCAGCACCCCCGGCCACTCCTGGCAGATGACGGTTCAGAGTAAGACCCCTTGGGGCAAAAAGGTCATGCGCTTTGCAGCCAAGTCCCTGGCAGCTACTGCTATTGAACTGATTGAGAATCCCGAACTGCTGCAGAAAGCCAAAGAAGAGCACAAACAGCGCATTGGCAGCGGCTATGAACCTCCCATCCCTCAGGGTATCAAGCCCAGGCCCATGAATTCCTTCGGCAGAAAATAACAAAAAGGGGCTGTCTCATTAAGGCATAAACCTCACATTTTATCTCGTAGGGACACTCCTCCGGGGTGTCCAAACTGGAAAAACCGGCACAATTTGTGCCGGTTTTTTATGTTATTGATGTTTTCGTGGACACCGCAGGAGCGGTGTCCCTACAAAAAATCATTTTGAGACAGCCCCTTTTTTCATAGTTAAAGCCATCCGGCGTCTTCGGATTCAGGGCGTCTGTCACGCAGCAGCAATTCCTTGATAGCAACCTGGGGAGAGGCCCCTTCATAGAGCACTTCGTAAGCCGCTTTGAAGATGGGCATATTGACACCCTGCTTCTGGCACAGTTCCCAGGCAGACCGGGCTGCATAATAGCCTTCCACCACGGCACCCACCTGTTCCATGGCTTCCTGCACACCAACGCCCTGGCCGATCAAAATACCGGCTCTGCGGTTTCTGGAATGCATGGAGGTACAGGTAACGATCAGATCGCCTACGCCGGTCAGACCGGCGAAAGTATCCTTCCTGGCCCCCAGAGAGACACCCAGCCGGGCCATTTCCGTCAGGCCTCTGGTCATCAGCATGGCCTTGGTATTGTCGCCAAAGCCCATGCCGTCGGTGACACCGGCGCAAAGAGCAATGACATTCTTCAGCGCACCGCCCAGCTCAGCGCCAACAATGTCGGGGCTGGTATAGATGCGGAAATTCTGTGCCATAAAAGCATCCTGCACAAATTCTGCCAGGTGCTGGTCTTCGCAGGCTGCCAGGCAACCGGTAGGAATGTCCAAAGCCACCTCTTCTGCATGGCTGGGACCTGTCAAGGCAACCACGGCATGGCCGGTTTCCTGCTGAACCACCTGGCTCATACGCAGGGTCGTGCCGAATTCCAAACCCTTCGTTACGGAAACAAGCACCGCTTCCGGATGCAAATGGGGCGCAATCCCCTTACAGACACTGCGGATCGGGAAAGACGGGCAAGCAACAACAACCAAGGCGCAATCCTTCACGCAGGCATAATCTGCAGAGATTTTCAGTTCCTCCGGCAATTTTGCGCCGGGGAGTCTGGGATTGATACGCTGGGATTCCATCTGGGGAATCAGATCTTTTTCAAAAGTCCAGAGGGTCACATCGTGACCGTTCTTACACAGGCGGATAGCCAGAGCAGTGCCCCAGGCACCACTGCCAACAACTGCTGCTTTCATTCGGTCTTCTCCTTTTTGCGGATGGTAAATTTGTTTTCCGTGCCTTTCAAAAGCCGGAGGATATTGCTGCGGTGCATCCAGATCACCAGAGCGGCCAGAAAAATTCCCCCTGCCACTACCCAGGGATGATCCCAGTACAGCACGGAAAAACCAATGCCGAAACCGATCGCAGCCAAAATAGAGCCCAGAGAAACATAGCGCGTTGCCAAAACACTTCCAAAGAAGACTACTGCCAGCACCAGGCCAATGCGCCAATCCAGCATAAATACCGCAGTGGCACCGCACAGAACGCCCTTGCCACCCTTGAAGCCCAGTAACATCGGAAAAATATGCCCCAGTGCTGCCATAACCGCACCCAGCATCATGCCTTCCATAGCATAGTCAAATTCCTTCAGCAGCGCGCCGCCAACCAGACAAGCCGCCGCGGTTTTGACAACATCTACCAGGATCACAAGACTGGCACTCTTGCTGCCATAGCTGCGCAGAAAATTGGTCAGACCCGCGTTGCCGCTGCCATGGCTGCGGACATCATCATGGGCGATCCAGGCGGACACCGACACAGCACCGTTATGATTGCCCAGCAAATAGGCAACCACAGCGGTAAGGAGAACAGCATACAACACGGTTACTCCTCCTTTTCACCCTTCTGGCGAATGGTGATGCGCACAGGGGTACCTTCCAGGCCGAACACTTCCCGAATCTGGTTTTCCAGATACCGCTGATAAGAGAAGTGGAACAGACGGGCATCGTTGCAGAAAATAACAAAGTGCGGGGGCTTGGTGCTGGCCTGGGTCATGTAGTAGATCTTCAGGCGGCGGCCCTTATCCGTAGGCGGCTGCACACGGGCAGTGGCTTCTGCCAGAATGCTGTTCAGAGCGCCGGTGGTAATGCGGCTGGTGTTCTGGCGATGCACATCCTGCACCACCTGATACAGCTTGTCCACCCGCTGACCGGTCAGGGCAGAAAGGAACACCACAGGAGCATAGGTCATATAGCTCAGACCTTCCCGGACTGCCAGTTCCTTATCCCGCATGGTGTTGGTCTGCTTGTCTTCCACAGCATCCCACTTATTCACAACAATGATGGCTGCCTTACCGGCTTCATGCACCAGGCCGGCAATCTTGGTGTCCTGCTCGGTCACACCGTCATTGGCATCAATCAGAATCAGGCAGACATCTGCCCGCTCAATGGCATTGATGGTACGCATGTTGGAGAACTTCTCAATAGCATCGTCCACCTTGCTCTTACGGCGCATACCTGCGGTATCAATAAAGCAGTACTTGCCGGTCTCATTTTCAAAATAGCTGTCAATGGCATCGCGGGTGGTGCCGGCAATGTTGGAAACGATCACACGCTCTTCGCCCAGAATCCGGTTCAGCAGGCTGGATTTGCCCACATTGGGCTTACCCACAATGGCGACCTTGATCACATCGCCCTCATCTTCCACTTCCTCTTCCTCAGGGAACTGCTCCAGACACCAGTCCAGCAGGTCGCCGGTACCGTGACCGTGGATGGCGGAAACTTCAAACAGGTCACCGATGCCCAGGCCGTAGAATTCATACACATCCGGGTTAGTAGGGCCAACGCTGTCGCACTTATTCACAGCCAGCGCAACAGGCTTGCCACACTTGCGCAGCATGGTGGCCACATCCTCATCCGCTGCGGTCATGCCGGACTTCACATCCACCACCATCACAACACAGTCGGCCAGCTCAATGCCGATTTCCGCCTGACGCCGCATAAACTTCAGCATATCACTTTCCGTACCGGGCTCGATACCGCCGGTATCCACCAGGCTGAACTGACGGCCGCACCACTCACAGTCTCCATAGATGCGGTCACGGGTTACACCGGGGGTATCTTCCACAATGGAAGTCCGATGACCGGTCAGCTTATTGAAAAGCATGGATTTACCCACATTGGGGCGGCCAACAATCGCCACCAAAGGTTTTGCCATGTTTATCACTCCTTATCCTATATATGAATCATCATTAGGTTATTATGGCATAACTTCCTGACAAAATCAACCGAAAAAGCCATTATTTACAAAACAATAACATGTATAAAACGGAAAAAGAGGAAGGTTGCAGCAACCTTCCTCTGTGCTTTCGCTTTTTCCTGCCTTAGTCAGCCTTGGCAGCCAGAACCTGACGGCCATTGTAGTTGCCGCAAGCCTTGCAAGCTCTGTGAGGCATGACGGGCTCGCCACACTTGGAGCACACTGCCACACTGGGGGCAGACAGCTTCCAGTTGGAACCACGACGCTTGTCGCGACGGGCCTTGGACACTTTACACTTAGGAACAGCCATGGATGACACCTCCTTGGTCAATCTGCTTTAACAGCATTCATTCTTTAGATTACTTATCGAGAAGCTGCCGTAAAGCAGCAAAACGGGGATCGAGCTCCTTCTGGCAACTGCAAGCCTCATGGTTCAGGTTTCTGCCGCAACCGCCGCAGATGCCCTTGCAATCCGGTTTGCACAGCAGCTTGGAATCCATATTCAGCACGAAAACCGTGCGAACAATATCCTCCAAGTCGGCGCTGTCTCCCTCCAGAGGGAATACCCATTCATCTTCGTTCTCTTCATTACTGAGTTCTGTAACCAACACCACATCGATGGGAAACTCCACATCCTGTGCAAAGTCGGACGCGCAGCGGTCACACACACCGTGAATGGTTGTATGAATGCTGCCGGTCATAACCAGGACACCTGCAGTATTGCGCACAGAACCGGCAGCCTGCACCGGCTCATCCACCGGGTAACAGGTACCGTAACGAAGATCACGCAGATCCACACTGGTAGAAAAAGAAACCTTTGCGCCCGGACTGTCCATAATCTTTGTCAGGTCCAGAAGCATAGTATCCCCTCCTTGCAGTCGTGCTTAGATATTATATAGGATGATTGCAAATTTGTCAAATGTTATTTTCGATTTTTTCTTACTTTTTTACAAGCGTTTTCCCAATATATTGGGCGTCTTAGGCAGAGACAATACAACATCCTCGGTGCAAACAGCCCTCCCCTTCCCGATTTGGTGTTCTACTGCAGGCCTTGGGGACATACCATGGAATAAACCTTACAAGGAGGCTGGCTATGGAAAATTTATATGCCGATATTGCAGCCAGAACCGGCGGCAATATCTATATCGGTGTGGTGGGGCCGGTCCGCACCGGGAAATCCACCCTGATTAAACGAATCATGGAATCCTTTGTGATTCCCAACATCCAAGATCCTTACCGCGCCCAGAGAGCCAGGGACGAACTGCCCCAAAGCGGCTCCGGTAAAACGATTATGACCAGCGAGCCAAAGTTTGTGCCGGAGGAAGCCGCAACCATCACACCGGACGGTGCGCCGCACTTCCGGATCCGAATGATCGACACCGTTGGCTATCTGATCCCGGGTGCCACCGGCGCAGAGGAAGACGGCACACCCCGAATGGTTGCCACCCCCTGGTTTGACCACGAAATCCCCATGACGGAAGCGGCGGAACTCGGCACCAAAAAAGTCATGGATGAACACAGCACAGTGGGTCTGGTGGTTACCACCGACGGCACCATTACCGATATTCCAAGAGAAGACTATATGGAAGCGGAACGCCGCGCAATTCTGGATATGCAGGCAACCGGCAAGCCGTTCCTGGTGGTGATCAACACCCGTAACCCGGGCGGCGATGCCGCCGAAGCTGTCAGACACCGGCTGCAAAGTGAATTCGGCCTGGAACCTCTGATCGCAGATTGCCAGGCAATGGATATGGGCGCACTTGCATCGCTGTTTCGGGGGATTCTTTTGGCCTTTCCATTGAAAGAAATTCGCGTTTTCTTCCCCAAATGGATAGAGTCTCTGGAAAAGGATCATCCCGCCAAAACAGCTGTATATCAGGCGCTGCTGCAGCAGGCACAGGAAATCTATACCCTGGGTCAGGCCGAGGCAGCCCTTCTGCATCTGCAGGATCTGGAACAGGTGCAGGATCTTACCATTCACAATATCGCCCCATCCGACGGCTCCGTGTGCTGCACACTGCGTTTTCCGGATGCTTTGTTCTATGAGATCCTCAGTGAAAAAGCCGGAATTCCTATTGCCGATAATGCGGCTTTGCTGGAACTGTTGACGCAGCTGGTAGTATCCAAGCGGGCATACGATCAGATCTCCGATGCCCTGGCATCCGTAAAAGCAACCGGCTACGGTGTGGTGCTTCCGGAAGCGGAAGAAATGCATCTGGATGCACCGGAAATTCTGAAAAAGAATGGCGCCTATGGTGTAAGAATCAAGGCCGGCGCACCATCGATCCATATGATCCGCGTGGATGTGGATACACAGATTCAGCCCATGGTCGGTGACGAACAGCAATCCAGAGAATTGATCAGCTATCTGGGGGGCGAAGATCCCGACAAGCTCTGGCAAAGCAACATATTCGGCAAATCCGTATACGCCCTGATTCGGGATGGTCTGAACACCAAGTTGCTGGGTACCCCCGACGAAGTCAAGCAAAAATTCCGGGATACCCTTACCAAAATCGTCAATGACGGCGCAACAGGTCTGATCTGTCTGATTCTGTAGTTGACTTTTCCGCCGCCTTTCCTTAAAATAGAGGGGAAGGAGGGATATAACTATGCAATACATCTGGAAGGACCGCAAGCGTTATTTTGGTATTCCCATGAGTTTTACGCGCTATGCCATCAGCGAAGACAGACTGTTTCTGTCTGTAGGCTTGTTTAACATCAAAGACGAGGAAATCCTCCTGTACCGCATCCGGGATATTAACACCAACCGCAGCCTGTGGCAGCGAATCTTCGGTGTCGGTACGATCACGGTGCTTTCTTCTGACAAAAGCCTTCCCACGCTGGTTATGAAGAATGTAAAGAATCCCATTGCCGTAAAAGAACTGCTCCACTCTCAGGTGGAAGACATGAAGGTTCGCCGCAGAGTACATCTGGGTGAAATCATGTCCTCGGGCTGTGAGCATGATGCGCCGGATGACGATTCCGACCTGGACAACTGAATCCCCAATGCCGTCTGCGCCGATGCAGGCGGCATTTTTTTATTGCCTGCCCTTTACCAGCTGCGGATTCTGTGGTATATTATATCATAGAATATTATCGGCAGGGGGACTACCATGAGACTTCCGCAATTCAAAAACCACAAATGGAACTATCTTGCCTTATCATTCTGGCTTCCCTTCATCAGTTTTCTGATGATTATGGTCTGCGGCCGTTATGAGCCTTTCGGCAATAACCGGAGCATGCTTTATTCAGACATGTACCACCAGTATTTCCCGTTCTTTGTGAATTTCCGGGAAGTATTACGCTCCGGCGGCGGACTGCTTTATAACTGGGATATTGGCATGGGTTTGGACTATCTGGGGCTTTATTCCTATTATCTGGGCTCGCCCTTGAATTTAATCAGTGCACTGCTTCCCGAAAGCCTGCTGCTGGAATATTTTTCCCTGTTGGTTCCCCTGAAGCTGGCACTGGCCTCAGTGTTCTTTGCCTATTTCCTGAAAAGTACTTTCCGGCAAAATGACCTTTCCATTACCCTGTTCGGCGCTTTCTACGGTCTTTGTGCGTGGGCACTGGGTTACCAGTGGAATGTGATGTGGCTGGATACCTTTGCACTGCTGCCGCTGGTGATTTTAGGCACACTTCGGCTGCTGCGGGACCGAAAATTCATTCTGTATACCCTGAGTCTTTTCCTTTCTGTTGCTGCGAACTATTATATCGGCTTCTTTACCTGTATTTTTGTCTTCCTGTTTTTCTTCTGCTATCAGCTCTGCCGCTGCAAGAGCATCGGGCGTTTCTTCACCGATCTGTGCACCATCGCGCTGTTTTCCGTGCTGGCCATCGGCATGACTGCATTTCTGGAGCTGCCCACTCTGGCTGCGCTCCAGAATTCCTATTCCAGCGTGAATAAATTCCCCGATTCATTCCGGCTGAATATTGCCGACGAGCATACCTGGAAAGGCCTTTTGGATGCTATGCGGCAGGTTACCGGCAACATGGGCGGCGGCCTGGAACCCACCTTTAAGGAGGGTCTGCCTAATCTCTACTGCGGCGTTGGTTCTGTCTTCCTGGCAGTGCTCTATCTGCTTTGCGGCCAGATTAAACTCCGGGACAGGATCTGCTGCGTCACATTGCTTCTGTTTTTCAATGTCAGCTTTATCATCCGGCAGCTGGACTATATCTGGCACGGATTCCATTTTACCAACATGATTCCCTATCGCTTCAGCTATCTTTACAGCGCTGTGATTCTCTACATGGCTTATAAAGCATGGCTGCTGCGCAGACGGTTCAAGCTCTGGCAAATCATCCTTTCCGGTATTCTGTCGTTGGGTGTTTTCCTTTGCTCTGACAGCCGGACCGATCCTGTATTTATCGCGTATAACCTGATCTTCTTCCTGCTCTATCTGATAGCGTTTTTGTATCCCGTTCTGCTGCGTTCCCCCAAAGAACCGGATAAACTGCAAACGATCTCTTATCAAAAAGCCCTGGGAAGCCGCCGCAGTATCGCAGCACTGGCCGTTGCAGGCATCATGTTTGTGGAAATTATCATCAATGTGGTAAACTTCGGCATTGCATTCCCTTATACCGGCATCAGCAGTTATCCCAAAGGCACCACCGATGCGGAAAGTGCCATTTCCTATATGCAGGAAAACGATGCTGAATTGTTCTACCGCACGGAAGTCACCCACTCCCAAACCTTGAATGACGGTGCCCTGAACGGTTACCACGGCATTTCTACTTTCACCAGTTCCGCAAATGTCAAGGTCACTTCTTTCATGCAGGCCCTTGGCTATGGCGCCAAGGAGTCTTACAACCGGTATTGTTTTGAGGAAAGTTCCCCCGTTTCCAATCTTTTCCTGGGTCTGAAATACATGATCGAGCGGGACGGAAATTTGGAGAACAACCCCTATTTTGATGCCGTTTACACCAGCAACACTGTTACACTTCTGAAAAACAATGCCTATCTTCCCCTGGGATTTCTGACACAGGTGCAGCTGTCCAATGTGGATTTTACAAACACCACAAAGGATGCTTTTGGTTTTCAGAACAAACTCCTGAGCGCAGCATCCGGCATTACGGAACCTGTGTGGTATATGCCGGCAAAGCACGCAGTTACCATTACTTCTGAAGATGTAGAAGTCAGCCCCGGTTCCGTAGGTTACTGCACCTACACCGCCAATACTGCCGGCACCGTTACCTATACGATTCTGGCAGAAAAAGAAGGTTTTATGTGCGTTTCTCTGAACCTGCCCAAGCGGAACAGCTATAAGGTAGACCTGAATGGAGAAAACCTGTTTTCGGAGACTTACAGCATTCCCCAAACCGCAGCGATTTCCTATGTGGAACCGGGTGATGTTGTGCAAATCCATTTAAGCTGTAAGGCAGACGAAAAAAGCAATATGACCATTCGCCCTGCCATATTGGATGATGCCGTCTTCCGCAGCGCCTACAGCGTCCTGAATGCCTCTACCCTGGAATTGACTGCATTTTCCGCAACCAGTGTTGCAGGAACCATCAACTGCGACCGTGACGGCCTGCTCTATACCTCGATTCCCCAAAACGGAAACTGGTCTGTTCTGGTAGATGGTCAAGAGGCCGATATTGTGCTTGTAGGAAATTGTATGATTGGTATTCCCATGGCAGAGGGGCAGCACAGTGTTATTTTCTGGTATGAAAATCAGGCATACAGTCTTGGCTGGAAAATTACCCTTGCCTGCGCATTCCTGTTTATTGGAATCGCCCTGGTCGTTTATCTGCCGGAGCATAAGCACAAAAAAGGAAAATACGAGAGATAATCCAACAGCCCTGTGGAATTCCACAGGGCTGTCATTCTTTACGGGTTTCTTGCAAAATACAGATCCATCAGATCCCGGATGGGCAATTCGCCGCCAATACTATCGATGGCAGAGCGCATATCGCGCTCAAAAACCATCTGCTCCTCTTGGGTCATCTTCGCATGATCGGAATAGGAACGAAGCAGCATCACATAGTGCTCGCCGTCCAGGTATCGCCAGGATTCCAACAATTCAAAGCGAACATCCTCAAAACCGGCAGCCCGCAGAGCGTCGCAATAAGCCGGGCAGCTGCTGCCATCAAAAGGAATATCTCTGCGCCCTTTGCCATACTTCCGGTAAACCTTCTGCAGGGCCACATCGCCCGGCGTATCCACACCGCCTCCGGGCAATGGATGATTCCAGAACAAGGCTAACACGCCACCGGGCTTCAGAAGCCGCTTCACCTTAGCCAGGCCTCCTTCTCTGGGAATCCAGTGGAAAGCAGTAGCACTGAAAATCAAATCGAACTGCTGCTCTTCCGGATAGTTAAGAAAATCGCCCTGCCAGACCGTCAGATTTTCATTCTGCGCGTATTTATCCGCCAGATAATCCGCCAAATGCTTGCCCAGTTCCACCGCTGTAACACAGCAGCCGGTGGCGAGAATCGGTTCTGTCGCCTGTCCGGTTCCCGGGCCAATCTCCAGGCAGGTCATGCCGGGCCGCAGTGCGGCTGCTTCCACAATTTTTTGAAACAGCGCCGCACAATACCGCGGCCGGATCGCATCGTAGTTCGCCGCATCGGAATCAAAGGCCGTTCTAAGTTTTCGATTCCGATCATCCTTACCGTATTCCAAAATCAACGCCATACGCTTATCCTCATGAATTAGAAATTTGTGAAAAACTTTTATTACAGGTCTTTACGCATATACCTTGGCACATATTCTGCGTAGCCATGTTTCGGGTAGAACGCATAGGATTCAAACCATTGTTCCTTAGGGGCGCCAAGATGAACAAGTGCCGTTCTGATCCCCTGCTTCCGCATAGCGTCCTCTGCCGTCCGCAAGAGCGCAGAACCAATTCCCTTATGCTTTTCGGACGCCTTCACATAAAGCCTGTGCAAAAATGCCTCATCAGGGTTGTCCGTTCTGGAATATCCAATGCAACCAATTACCCGGTCTTGTTCATTCAAAGCAAGCCAAAACATGTCGCCCCTGGCCAGATAGTTGCTTTCAATATCCAGCAAATCTTCATTGATAGACGGTATTCTTCCCAGGGCATCTTTTGCCTGGAGAACCATATAAATCATGTCGTCCCGGTATTTTGCCGCATAAGGTATAATAAGCATATACATCCTCCCGAATACAGCTATCCGCGTATACCTCTGCGATTTCCTTTAGCCCAAAGGGTATACACTACCCAAATGCCCCATGCAATCCCGCAGGAAATGAGAAACAGGGCGCAATAGAACGCAACGATCAGATAGATAAATGCAATCCATGTTCCGGCTGTAATTGCCAAGCTGTAAAAAGTAATCGTTGCAATACCAATTAGCACCGCCGGTAAGCATTTCAAGAAAACTTTTTTTGCTCTAAAGCAGAGCTCAAGCTGAATAGGCAGGACGATCAAAACGCCACATGCCACAGCACAAATGACCAGCCAAAAATCTCCGCTTAACAAATCAGCCATATAGGTAACACTCCTTTATCTTCTGATTATCGTTACTATAACAAATTTCGCAAGCATTGTCCACAGGCAGATACAAAAGCCTCCACATTTCTGTGGAGGCTTTTGTGTTTGCGTTATCTGGTTTTTCAGATATGAGAAGCTAACATCGTTCCTCACAGATACAAAAACTGTCTGTTCAATTTCGAACAGACAGTTCATTTATTGTATGGCTTTGAGGTATTTACGATACCCAAAATATAATCCGTCGAAGTTTTGTATAGCTGAGCAAGTCTGATTAACACATCGGTTGGAATATCTCGCAAACCACGTTCATACCGACTATATTGCGGTTGCTTCATCCCTAGATATTCAGCAACCTGCTGTTGCGAAAGATCATGATCTTCGCGTAAGTCCCTCAACCTCGGATAATAATTATCCACAGTCAACACCTCTGATAACTATTTGGTATTGACATGGTAACACATGCATATTATAATCATGCTATTCTATAGCCATTTGGTTATATTCGGAGGTGCAAAATGAAAAGAATATCAATCATTATCCTATTATCAATCTTGCTTATGCTTGCAGCATGCAGTCAAGATAGCACACAATTGCAGTCGCCCAGTCAATCAGCAACACAAATGTCAAGTGAATTAAAAGGCGTACCCGAATCAGTTGTACTAAGAAATATCACATATAGCATGAACGAATGTATTAATCACAAAATCATTCACAATGTAGATACTGAAGCCCATACAGATAATGTTGAAGTAACTTTATACTTTGAATACCCTTTTGCCACAAAGACAGCATATATATCATATTTATATCAATACAACAAATCGAGTGATTTATGGGAGCTTTTGCAAGAAAGTGAAGCAGAAGTAGAAATAATGATTAATGAATCAGCATATGTAAACGGTTCACCATGGGTTGGCACAATTGAGGGATATCTTGATTGCTCATACACAATATCATTCCTTGAAATCGATACAAGCGAAATGCTTGCTAAAATTGAGTATGAAATCTACTTTGAAAATGACGAGATACCTGATTTAATCGGAATCGATACCGTTGATATTGATCCTTACTGGCACAATATACTTATAGACTGTAGTTATGAACACTATTTAGGAAACGGATACTATACGACCAAAAATGAATCATTATGGTTTTGGCTTGATATGGTCACTGGATGTCAACCATTTCAATAAGCTTATCTCGCAATGTGCATCGTGAGAAATCACGATGCACATTTTTGTCTCATTGTTCCTGACATTTGCAGTCATTTGGGAACATTAAAGATTAAAACTCCATCATATCGGTTGCTTTTCTTCGTGTTACCTATTTTCTTGGTTAGACAAAGAAAAATCTCCAGATTTCTGGAGGTTTCAGTGTTTATTTTACATGCTCTCGCGGTTAGGGCAACTATCCTTTGCCGTTAAGAAACATGCCGGTGCATATTTTAGGAAAAGAAAAGCCTCCACATTTCTGTGGAGGCTTTCGTGTTTACGTAACCTGGTTTCACGGCCAGTCACCCGGCAACTGTTTTACGCATTTATGTTATAATTACGATCCAAAGCAATTCTTGATACTTGTTGATGCAGTACATTCCATCCATATCTTACACCGTAGTAAGCACTACAGGAAAGTTAAGTGTGCAATGCACTTTCTATTGAAAAACTTGCCAGAAAATCATCGATTGCAGATTGAGTACGCAAGACTACAATTCTGTCAGGATACAGCTGCATAATGCGTTTATAGTGGCCTCGGCGTTCCTTATTTCTGCACCCAAACAGCAAATACCGAAGAAACCAAGGGTTGATATCCTTCTGATAGCCTGCAGCCTTTCGCTCTTTTGTGCGGCGCAGCGCTCGGAATAAGCATTGCACCCTTGGAAGCATCACAAAAATGATTCTATCGGCCATTTCCAATCGCTGCGTCTGAAGAAGATCATCATAATTGCCGTCAATGATCCAGCTGTCCCGCTCCATCAGCTTCTGGATGTCCGGCAGAATTTTCTTACGGTCTACCGCTTTCCAATTGAGATCAAACGCAATATCATCCAACTCCAGCTTTGGTATCCCAAGCTTCTTTGATAGATTGCGCGCCAAGACAGATTTTCCGCTCCCAACATAACCCATGATTGCAATTTTCATGATACACCTCCAATTTTTCAAAGAAATAAAAAAACGACGAAAAACCTCACAGCATAAGCTGTGAGGTTTTGTGTTTGCGTTACCTGTTCTCACGGCTAGGCAAGCTATCGTCATGCCGTCGCAAGTGTCCGGTGGACACTTGCAGGCATCTGGTTAATTCTCAGAATATAGAAAAAGAACCAAGCCTAAGCTTGGTTCTTTGTGTTTGCGTTACCTATTTTGCGGTTAGGGCAACTATCCTTTGCCATTAAGAAACATGCC
>JAFSEW010000023.1 GCA_017435525.1 Oscillospiraceae bacterium
ATGATGCCCTCGGTGCCGTACTTCAGGCTGGCGGCGTGATCGCCCAGCTTGGGGCCGCGGCCCAGGGGTTCCACGCCGTACAGGTCCACGGGGTCGTTCAGGAAGCCGCTGAACATGCCGGCAGCGTTGGAGCCGCCGCCCACGCAGGCCACCACAGCGTCGGGCAGCTCGCCGGTCATACGGACGAACTGCTCACGGGCCTCTTCGCCCACCACGTGCTGGAAGTCACGGACCAGCATGGGGAAGGGGTGGGGGCCCAGGACGGAGCCAATGCAGTAGATGGAGTTTACGGGGTCCTGGACGTATGCCTCAAAGGCGGCGTCCACAGCCTCCTTCAGGGTCTGCAGACCGTGGGTGACTTCGATGACGTTGGCACCCAGGATCTTCATTCTTGCCACATTGGGGGCCTGCTTCTTGATGTCCACAGCGCCCATGTAGATATCGCACTCCAGGCCGAAGTAAGCGGCGGCGGTGGCCAGGGCCACGCCGTGCTGGCCGGCGCCGGTCTCGGCGATGACCTTCTTCTTGCCCATGAACTTGGCCAGCAGAGCCTCGCCCATGCAGTGGTTCAGCTTGTGGGCGCCGGAGTGGTTCAGGTCCTCGCGCTTGGCGTAGAGCTGGACGCCGCCCAGCTTGTTGGACAGGCGCTCCAGATGGGAGATGGGGGTGGGACGGCCCTGGAACTCCTTGCGGATGCGGCGCAGCTCAGCAATGAACTTGCGGGACTGGCAGATGGTGAAGTAGGCGTTGGTGATCTCATCCATGGCCTTCTGGAGCTCGGGAGAGACGAAGGAGCCGCCGTACTTGCCGAAGTAGCCGTTCTTATCGGGGTAGTGCTTGAAGTAAGTGTCGAAATCGATACCGTTGAACATCATGATAAAGTTCCTCCTAATCAAAGTTTGCGTTGGTGCTTGGGTTCTGTCAAGGAGGGATATAGTAAAAGCGTCCTTGACAGACCGGTACGGTCTATCAAGGACGAATAAAGCTTATCCGCGGTGCCACCTTGATTCACGGCTTGACGCCGTGCCCTTAGCAGGATACCAACATATCCCCGGCAACTGACGTATGCCAACACGTCGCAGAATACTCAGCCGAAGCCTTTGACTGCGCCCTCAGTGGTCCATTTGACGGTTTGTTTTCTGCCCGGCTCTCAGCCACCCGGACTCTCTGGAAGAGCATCGCCGCCGTTATCTCCACCTCAACGGTTTGGTGCCATATTTGATTATGGGGTTATTATAGGGCGTAGTCCGGCAGATGTCAATACAGAAAAAGCCGCAGAGGGGATGCAAAATCTTGTGGAACCTGTCAGACACCCTTCCTATCTGTGTAAGTCTGTGGTATCATGATTATAAACTGTGGAAGAGGAGGAGAAGTGGATGCAGGTTATCATTACCGCCTACGACGGCACCGATCCCGGTGCCCTGGCCCGGCGCATGGAGGTCCGCCCCCGTCATCTGGAAAACATGAAGAAGGTCATGAAGGTACATAGGGTCCTGTGCGCCGGGGGGATCACCAACGAGGAGGGGACCCCCGTCGGTTCTTTCCTCATCATGGACTTTGCCTCCAGAGAACTGCTGGACCAATACCTGGAAACCGAGCCCTACATCACGGAAAAGGTGTGGGAGCAGGTGAAGGTGGAGCCCTGCAATGCGGTGATCCTCAACAATGAGATGGGGTAACGATAGTAAGCACGGCATTCCCTGATCTGGCGCATGAACAAAAGCCCCAAGGAGCGTTATAGTTCCTTGGGGCTTTCTTCTGTCATTCCAATAGGATGGCTGTCGTGAAAGGCGACTGTCACTGTGCTTTCATGATGACTTTCAAACGCTGCGCCAACCGGTCGTCTTTCAATTCCTCCAGATCAATGACGGCAATTCCCAGCTGGGCGGCACGGTGCCGCGCAGAGGCATTACAGGGTTCGGTGGTTACAATGGCGGCTTTGGCTCCCTTCCCCCCGAATCGATCCTGAAGGATCGCCAGCTCATTGAGGGCTTCCGTTTTGATGTCACTGGTTTTGCAGCTGATAAACAGCGGAATCACCCCTCGTGCGGCCATGACATCGATTTCATTGGACACGTTGGCATGGCCTAACGTGTCATCCCATCGAACAACGGCGCTGCTGATCACATCGTTGAAGATGCCGGCGTCGATGCAGGCTTTGTAGGCATACAGCTCCAATACGCTGCCCACATCCCGCAGCCAGCTTCGGATATTTATGTCCCGGAAACGGAAGGATACCGACTCCCCGGATACAATGCTGAGGTTCTGAATAAAGCCGATCCGGGCAAACTCCTCCAGCGCAGCTTCATTGGCGGAATTTCTGGATCCATGGTCGCCTTTCACGGTGTATTTCCCCTGTACGGACAGCGGGGGTGTCTGTCCGTATTCCGCCGGAGATATCTTTTGGATATAGGAGATGATGTCCGGCCAGTCACGGCGAAAACGCAGGAAGCAGTCAAAAAACGGATCAAAATCATTCAGATACTTCGATAAAATCCCGTTGTCCACTCGGCCGGGGAGCAGGGTTCCTCCTGCCATCAGGAAAAAGTCTTCCACAGAATAGGAAAGGGTGCAGTCCAGATCGTCCGCAAAATCAGCTCCGCTTATGTCATAGAACCGGTTCTTTTTTCGGGAGTAGGTAAAGGCAGGCGCCCCGGTTTGAGCGGCAAACATACCGGCGGCAAACAGTGCGGCATCACTGCCGCCTGTGACGTCAAGGGCGCAGTCCGGGTATTTCTCGCCGATGGTAAGTAGCTGGCGGAGAATACGGTCCGCCTTGAACAGGCTTGTTTCCATAAAAACCAGTTCCGGCTCCCATCCTCGCCGAAGGAAAAAAGCCCGCATCTTATCCTGTCGGCCGGGATCCTGCGCAATTTCCCCCGGGCAGAGATAAATGATCCGTTGAGGACGGAACATATCCGGTGCCAGAATATTTTCGATGGCACGCTCATCATACAGCTCAATTAAAGTATCCACGATGATTCCGCCTTTCGGTTTTTTATTATATTATACGGCTGCGTTCCCAAAATATCAACGGCCTACAAATCGTCCTTGTC
>JAFSEW010000024.1 GCA_017435525.1 Oscillospiraceae bacterium
CAATGGCCAGATGATCACCTTCCTGGATACTCCCGGCCACGCTGCCTTTACTTCCATGCGTGCCCGCGGCGCCAAGTCCACTGACATCGCCATCCTGGTTGTCGCAGCTGACGACGGCATCATGCCCCAGACCATCGAATCCATCAACCACGCCAAGGCCGCCGAAGTGCCTATTATCGTGGCCATCAACAAGATGGATAAGCCCACCGCCAACCCCGATAAGATCAAGGAGCAGCTGACCAAGTACGAGCTGATTCCTGAAGAGTGGGGCGGCGACACCATCATCGTGCCCATCTCCGCCAAGACCGGCATGGGTCTGGAAGAGCTGCTGGAAATGGTTCTGCTCACTGCAGAAGTCCAGGAGCTGAAGGCCAACCCCAACCGCCGCGCCAAGGGCGTAGTCATCGAGTCCCGTCTGGACAAGAACCGCGGCCCCATCGCCACCCTGCTGGTGCAGAACGGTACTCTGAAGCAGGGCGACATCGTCATCGCAGGCACCGCCGTGGGCCGTGTCCGCGTCATGACCAATGACAAGGGCCGCACCGTCAAGACCGCCGGCCCCTCCGTCCCCGTGGAGATCACCGGCCTTGCCGAGACCCCCGCACCCGGCGATGAGTTCAACGCCGTTATCGACGAGCGTATGGCAAGAGAACTGGTGGAGCAGCGGAAGCAGGCCGCCAAGGATGCCGCTGCCAACGCCATGCAGAAGGTTACTCTGGATAACCTCTTTGCCCGTATGCAGGAAGGCGCCATGAAGGAGCTGCCCCTGATTGTCAAGGCCGATGTCCAGGGCTCCGCCGAAGCTGTGAAGGCCTCCCTGGAGAAGATCTCCAATGAGGAAGTTCGGGTCAAGGTTATCCACGCCGGTGTCGGCGCTATCAATGAATCCGATATCCTGCTGGCTTCCACCG
Source organism: Oscillospiraceae bacterium (assembly GCA_017435525.1). Taxonomy (GTDB): domain Bacteria; phylum Bacillota; class Clostridia; order Oscillospirales; family Oscillospiraceae; genus Faecousia. The sequence continues at coordinate 912 of JAFSEW010000024.1, forward strand.
CAGGTGCTATCGTGGTTGGCTTCAATGTCCGCCCCGATTCCGGCGCCCAGGCCAGTGCCCAGCGTACCAATGTGGATATGCGCTTCTATCGGGTCATCTACGATGCCATCGATGAGATTGAGGCCGCCATGAAGGGCATGCTGGCACCCAAGTTCCAGGAAGCCGTTATCGGCCATGCCGAAGTGCGCATGACCTACAAGGTCTCCGCCGTGGGTACCATCGCCGGCTGTATGGTCAAGGACGGCAAGGTGTCCCGTGACGCCCAGGTCCGCGTCCTGCGCGACAATATCGTCATCCATCAGGGTGAAGTGGGCTCCCTGCAGCGTTTCAAGGACGCCGCCAAGGAAGTCACCGCCGGCTACGAGTGCGGCATGAGCATCCTGAAGTTCAACGATATCAAGGAAGGCGACATCTTCGAATGCTTCGTCATGGAAGAAGTCAAGCAGTAATACTATCCGCCGTGTCGCATTGCGGCACGGCGGCTTCCGCATATAGGAACGGATTCTTCGACTCCGGGCTTCGCCCTCCGCTCAGAATGACAGATAAAACCTGAGAGTTTCAAGTAAATTCCGTCGTCCTGAGCGCGCCGCAGGCGCAGTCGAAGGACCCGTTTCCCCACGAATTCCCCCCATATTACCAGAATTAGGAGGATACCCCTATGGCATCCAATCGCATCGGACGCATCAATGAAGAAATTCAGAAGGAGCTTGCGTCCAAGATTCGTAACCTGAAAGACCCCAGAGTCCAGAATACCATGATCTCCATCACCCGTGTGGAAACCACCCCCGACCTGCGTTATGCCAAGGTCTGCGTCAGTTTTTTGCAGGAAGACAAGGCTGCCGACGCTTTGAAGGGCTTGAAATCCGCCTCGGGCTACCTGCGCCGGGAGCTTGGCAGCGCATTGAACCTGCGCTACACCCCGGAGCTTCAGTGGGAGCTGGATGACTCCATTACCTACGGTGCCAGAATGCTGGATCTGATCAACTCCCTGGGAGTTAAGCATGATGACGAGCCTGACCAGGAATGAAACAGCCCGGTGGCTGCGCCAGCACGATCATTTCCTGATCCTCACCCACCGCCGTCCCGACGGCGATACCATCGGCTCCGCCGCTGTGCTGTGCCGGGGTCTGCGGCAGCTGGGCAAAACAGCCCATGTGCTGCGAAACATGGAGGTAACGGAAAAATATCTCCACCTGCATGAAGGCCTGACAAAAGATGCTTTCGAGGAAGGGGACACCCTGATCTCGGTGGATGTGGCGGCGGTTTCTCTGTTCCCGGAGGTATTCCGGCCTCTGGTGGAGAAAATCGCCTTACGCATCGACCATCACGGCACCGCGGAGCATTTTACCCCTCTGGAACTGGTGGATGCGTCTGCCGGTGCCACCGGCGACATTCTCTATGATGTGCTGATGGAAATGGGCGCTGTGCTGGATAAGCCCATGGCAGAAGCCCTCTATACCGCCGTTTCCACGGATACCGGCTGCTTCCGCTACCCCAACGCCAACGGCCATTCCTTCCGGGTGGCCGCAGCCTGCCACGATGCCGGGGGCGACCTTTCCGCCATCAACCAGGAGATTTTCGACACCAACAGCCTGGGCAGGCTTCGCTTGCAGGGCTGGATCGTGGAGAATATCCGCTTCCTGCGTGGCGGCAAGCTGGCGGTCTGCGCCCTGCCCAGAGCTATCGAAGAGCAGCTGGGCCTGACGGAGGACGATTTGGAAAATATCTCCGGCTTCCCCCGCTCCATCGAGGGGGTAAAAATGGCAGCTACTCTCCGGGAGAGTAAGGGCGGCAAGGTAAAAGTCTCCGTCCGGGCCGTCCCCGGCTACGATGCCGCGAACATCTGCGCCCGGTTCGGCGGCGGCGGTCACAAAGGCGCCGCCGGTGCCACTATGGACATGCCCCTGGAAGAAGCCGCAGAAGCCATCGCCGCCGCCATGCAGCAAGTTTAAAAGAATACGGATTCTTCGACTCCGGGCTATCGCCCTGCGCTCAGAATGACAGTTAGAAAGGGAAAGCCTTCGTTTTTCTTCTGTCATCCTGAGCAAGCGTAGCGCGTCGAAGGATCCGCACCCTGAAAGAGGGTTCTTACTATGAATGGAATTGTAATCATCGATAAACCCCAGGGCTGGACAAGTCAGGATGTTACCGCCAGACTGCGCCGGGTGTTCAATACCCGCCGCATCGGTCATGGCGGCACCCTGGACCCTTTGGCCACCGGCGTGCTGCCGGTGTTTGTGGACCGGGCCACCCGTGGGGTGGAATTCTTTGAACACGCGGAAAAGACCTATGAAACGGTGCTGCAGCTGGGAATCACCACCGACACCGAGGATATCACCGGCACCGTCTTAACGGAGTGCGACGCTTTCGTCACCGCATCCCAGCTGGAGCAGGTGCTGCAAAAGTTCCGTGGGGACATTATGCAGGTGCCCCCCATGTATTCCGCCCTGAAGGTAAACGGCCAGAAGCTCTATGAGCTGGCAAGAAAGGGCAAAGAGGTGGAGCGCCAGCCCCGGCCTGTCACCATCCATGAGCTGACGCTCCTTGGGATGGAGGCCGAGGGGATCCGCTTGCGTGTGCGCTGCTCCAAGGGCACCTATATCCGCACCTTGTGCAAAGACATTGGCGAGGCACTGGGCTGCGGCGGCTGCATGAAGGAACTGCGCCGCATCCAGGCGGGAGAGTATACCATCGAAGAAGCCGTACCCCTGGAAGAACTGCTGGCATCGGAAGACCCCGGCGCTTATCTGCGGCCCGTGGATTCCATGTTCCGGCAGTATGAAGCCGTGACCCTCACGGAAAACCAGGAAAAACGCTGCCGCAACGGTGTGGCCTTCACCATGAACCTTCCGGAAGGAACCTACCGGGTCTACGCCCAATCCGGCGAGTTCTTAGCCCTTTCCCACATGGTGGATGGAAAACTTACCACCGTCAAATCCTTCTGGGCAGTATAAAGAAACGGATTCTTCGACTCCGTACCTGCGGTACTCCGCTCAGAATGACAGAAAAATGAGGAAAGCCCTCAGGTTTCCTCTGTCATCCTGAGCAAGCGCAGCGCGTCGAAGGATCCGTACCCCCATTATTTGCGAGTGTTATGCCTATGAAACAAAACACAATCTATGCCCTGGGCTTTTTCGATGGCGTGCATCTGGGCCATCAGGCCCTTTTGAAAATCTGCCGCACCCTGGCGGATTCTGCTGGCTGTGCAGCCGGGGTTGTCACCTTCGGCAATCACCCGGATGCCCTGACTCAGGGAAGCGCCCCCCGGCTCATCAACAGCCTTTCCGACCGGAAGCGGCTGCTGGAAGGGTTTTCTATGGACGAAGTGGTGGAGCTGCCCTTCGATGAGGCCTTAAAAACCATGCCCTGGGAAGCGTTTCTGGACATGCTGCGTGCGCAGCACAATGCCGCAGGCTTCGTCTGCGGCGAAGATTTCCGCTTCGGCCACAAGGGAAGCGGCACTGCCGCGCTGCTGGCGGACTACTGCAAAAGAAACGGCCTGCCCTGCGCCGTGGTGCCGGAAAGGAAGCTGGATGGCACCATCGTCTCCTCCACCCATATCCGTAGCTTGCTGGAAGCGGGGGATATGGAAGAAGCCAACCGCTTTCTGGGCCATCCCCATATCCTCTCCGGGGAAGTGAAGGAAGGCCGGAAGCTGGGCCGCACATTGGGCATTCCCACTGCCAATCTCTGGATTCCGGAGGGGGTCATGGTGCCCCGGCACGGGGTGTATGCCTGCCGCGCAACCGTGGATGGAATCACCTGTCCGGCGGTGACCAACATCGGCAGCCGCCCCACCGTGGGAGGCCACCGGATCACGGTGGAGCCCTGGCTGCTGGATTTTTCCGGGGACCTCTACGGTAAGGAACTGACGCTGCAGTTTTGCGCCTTCCTGCGCCCGGAGCGAAAGTTTGATACCTTGCAGCAATTGCAGGAAGAAATCCTGAAAAATGCCGCCCAAACCCGGGAATTTTTCGGAAAAATATGAAAATTTCCCTTTACTTTTGGGAAAACTCATGTTATGATAATCAGGCTGGCCTAGAGCCAGAGGATGCCCACTGCTCAGTTTTGGGAGAAAGCTGTATGTCAGTACACCACCCACCCATCACTTAGCTTCCGGGTAAATATTTTTAAAGGTGGATTTAACCATGATTCAGAAGGAAAAGAAGACCCAGGTTATCCTGGAGAACGCAACTCACGAAGGCGATACCGGTTCTCCCGAAGTCCAGATCGCTATCCTGACTGCCCGCATCAACGAGCTGACCGATCACCTGCGTACCCACAAGCATGACAACCACTCCCGCCGTGGTCTGCTGATGATGGTTGGTAAGCGCCGCAGCCTGCTGGACTATCTGGCTCGCAAGGACATCAACCGTTACCGCGCAATCATCGCCAAGCTGGGTATCCGTAAGTAAGAATACCGGGGGCGACGCAAGTCGCCCCTTTTTCTACAACGGATATACGGGCCCTTCGGCGCGCTGCGCTTGCTCAGGGCGACAGATAAAACCGGAAAGCTATCCCCTTTTACATGTCATTCTGAGCGACCCTGAGCGAAGTCGAAGGGGAGTCGAAGAATCCGTCCCCTTTGCGATCGCAGAAGAATTTTAAAACATTTTCGGGAGATCCTTTAGCAGTTGAAAGAGGTTCCGAGCCATCGGTGGTTCTTTCAAGTGCTAAACCTCCCGACACACAAATTTACTATAGGAGGTTTATTCCATGATTACTCGCAAGCAGTATCCCAATCATCGGGTCTACGAGACCGAGATCGGCGGCCGCCCCTTTACTGTGGAAGTGGGCAAGGTTGCTGAGCTGGCCAACGCTGAGTGCATCTGCCGCTACGGCGACACCGTGGTGCTGACCACCTGCACCTGCAACCCCATCCCCAAGGCCGGTATTGACTACTTCCCCCTGACCATCGAGTTTGAAGAGCGCATGTATAGTGTGGGCCGCATCCCCGGCTCCTTCAACCGTCGTGAGGGCAAGCCCTCCGAGCGGGGCATCCTGAACAGCCGTATCATCGACCGCCCCATGCGTCCCCTGTTCGACGAAGAGCTGCGTAACGACACTGTTGTTACCTGCACCGTCCTGGCTAACGACTATGACAATCCTGTGGAGATCGTGGCTTCCCTGGGTGCTTCCATCGCCATCGCTTCTTCCGATGTGCCCTGGAACGGCCCCGTGGCTACCACCAATGTTGCCCACATCGGCGACCGTTATGTGATCAACCCCTCCGCCGACGAGCGTGAGGCCTGCGATTGCTTCGTGTGCATCTCCTCCACCTTTGAGAAGGTGGTCATGATCGAGACAGAGGCTAACGAGGCTCCCGAAGCCATCGTGTATGAATCCATCCGCATCGCCCATGAGACCAACATGGAGATCGTGAAGTTCATTAATGGTATCGTTGCCGAGATCGGCAAGCCCAAGTTCACCTTCGAGAAGGCCGCTGTGAACCACGACCTGCTGGACGATCTGATGGCCTACGGCCTGGAGAGAATCGAGTTCGCTCTGGACACCGATGATAAGAATGTCCGTGAGGAGCGCCTCACCGCTGCCCGTCTGGACTTCCAGGCAAAGTTTGCCGAGAAGTACGAGGACTTCGAGACCCACATCGAGGTGTGCCTCTACAAGATGCAGAAGAAGGTGGTCAAGAAGTGGCTGCTGCAGGGCAAGCGCGTTGACGGCCGTGGCATGGACGATATCCGTCCCCTGGACGCCGAGGTTGGCGTTCTGCCCAGAGTCCACGGTTCCGGCCTGTTCTCCCGTGGCCAGACCCAGGTTCTTTCCATCTGCACCCTGAACACCCTGTCCGCTGCCCAGAAGCTGGATACCATCTATCCCGAAGAGGGCAAGCGCTATATCCACCACTATAACTTCCCCGCCTTCTCCACCGGCGAAGCAAGAGCTGCCCGCTCCACTTCCCGCCGCGAGATCGGTCACGGCGCTCTGGCAGAGAAGGCTCTGCTGCCCGTGATCCCCAGCGTAGAGGAGTTCCCCTACTGCATCCGCGTGGTCTCTGAGGTCCTGTCTTCCAACGGCTCCACCTCTCAGGGCTCCATCTGTGGCTCCACCCTGGCTCTGATGGATGCCGGCGTGCCCATCAAGCGCCCCGTGGCCGGTATTTCCTGCGGCCTGATCTCCGACCAGGAGACCGGCGAGTGGAGAACCTTCACCGATATCCAGGGCGTGGAAGACTTCCACGGCGAAATGGACTTTAAGGTTGCCGGTACCACCGAGGGTATCACCGCCATCCAGATGGACCTGAAGAACAAGGGTCTGACCATGGAAATCATCGCCGACGCGCTGGAGCGCTGCCGCAAGGCTCGTCTGGAGATCCTGGCTGAAGTGATGCTGCCCTGCATCGCCGAGCCCCGCGCAGAAGTTTCCGAGTTCGCTCCCAAGATGATCAGCCTAAAGATCCCCGTGGACAAGATCCGCGAGGTCATCGGCACCGGCGGCAAGACTATCCAGAAGATCTGCGCCGACACCGGTGCCAAGGTGGATATCGAGGACGATGGCTCCGTGTTCATCTCCGCTGTGGACAGCGCCGCTGCCTACGCCGCCAAGAAGATGGTGGACGACATCTGCTTCGTTCCCGAGGTTGGCAAGCTGTACTACGGTAAGGTTGTTCGCATCCTGCCCATCGGCGCTTTCGTGGAGATCGCTCCCGGTCACGACGGCATGGTGCACATCTCCAAGCTGGAGAACCGCCGCGTGGAAAAGGTCGAGGATGTTCTGAACCTGGGCGATATGACCTGGGTCAAGTTCATGGGCTTCGACGAGAAGGGCCGCGCAAACTTCAGCCGCAAGGACGCCCTGAAGGAAATGGCCGAGAACGGCTAATCAAGCAAATCAAAAGCGTGCTGCGAAAGCAGCACGCTTTTTTGTATGGGTACGGATTCTTCGACTCCGGGCTTTGCCCTCCGCTCAGAATGACAACAAAATGGGGAAAGCCTGTTCTTTCTTCTGTCGTCCTGAGCAAGCGCAGCGCGCCGAAGGACCCGTTCTCCTCCACGAAGAATCCGTACCCCATATTGACATTCCCCCCATCCTGTGCTATGGTTTCCAGGAAAACAAAGGAGGAGATCTCCATGGAAAAACTTACGGAAAAACGCGCCGTCAGCCGGTATACTTTGCTGCTGTCGGCGGCCTATATGGTCAGTTATCTCACCCGGGTGAATTTCGGCGCGGTAATCTATGATATGGTGCTCTCCACCGGCTACGAAAAATCCGCCCTCTCCGCCGCCGTTACCGGCGCCTTCATCACCTACGGCGCAGGCCAGTTCGTTAGCGGCTGGTTGGGTGACCGGGTGCAGCCCAAGCGCTTGATGCTCTTCGGCCTGCTGCTCACCACCGCCATGAATCTGCTGATCCCCATCTGTCCCAACCCCACCGCCATTACCGCCGTGTGGTGCGTCAACGGATTCGCCCAGGCCTTTATGTGGCCGCCGCTGGTGCGGCTGATGACGGGCCTCTTTGACGAAGAGAACTACCGCCGCTGCAGCATCCGTGTCAGCTGGGGTTCTTCCCTGGGCACCATGGCATTGTATCTCATTTCCCCCATCCTCATTAGCTTCGCCAACTGGAAGGCCATGTTCCTGTTCTCCGCCATTTGCGGCATTGCCATGGCCATTCTCTGGGTCAAGACCTGCCCCCTGATCCCCATGGCACCTCCCAAGGCCAAAGAAAAGCAGTCCGGTGCCGGTGCCACCCTGTTTACTCCCATGATGCTTTGCGTCATGGTGTCCATCGTGCTCATGGGCGCCCTGCGGGACGGCGTCACCACCTGGATGCCCACCTACATTGGCGAAACCTACAATCTGGGCGCAGCTGTGGCTACCCTCACCGGCGTGGCGCTGCCTGTGTTCGCCATGATCTGCCAGAAGCTTTCCGCCGTGATCTACGGCAAGATGAACGGAAAACCCCTGCCTGCGGCGGCTTCCTTCTGCGCCCTGGCGGTAGCAGCCTGTCTGCTGATCCTGCTGGGCAGCAACGCCACGGCCTCCGTGCTGGGTGCGGCCATGCTCACCGGTGCCATGCACGGCACCAACAGCGTGCTGATTATGCTGATGCCCTCGCATTTCCGCAATACCGGCCATGTTTCCACTATTTCCGGCACCTTAAATGCCTGCGTCTATATCGGCAGCGCCCTTTCCACCTATGGCTTCGCGGCCCTTTCGGAATCCGCAGGCTGGGGCGGCACGATTCTGCTGTGGCTGGGTTTGTCGGTTGCCTGCGGCGGTATCCTGCTGCTGTGCATCCCCGGCTGGAACAAAAAATTCCCCCAATAAATCCTGTAGGGGCGGATGACTACATCCGCCCAGGGGCCGAAGTGGTCTTCGGCCCCTACATCGGCATTTCCGGTTCCACCAAAATAAAAGCAGAGCCGTTTGGCTCTGCTTTTTTGCGCCTGAAACACCAAATATAGTGTATTTCCCCAATATTTTTCTCCAACATCTTGTGTTTCGACAGCGTTCGCGGAAAAATTGTGGTACTATGCTTCCAGCAGCTCCGGGCGAAGGCGCATCGCTGCGACCGTTGCGTCATCGCTTTTCGTGCTCCCGGCAGCTTCCAGAAGCTCCGAAGCCAGGGTGCCGAAAGGTCTTCCCGGACTCTCCTGACAGTGCCGGAACAATTCCTCTCCATTGATTCCGTCGCTGCATAACACAAGCGTCTCTCCCCGGCGCAGGGACAGCCGTTCCACCGTTTCCCGGTCTTCTCCCACGGAAAGGCCTGGGGGCGGCCCGGCTGTCCCGATTTTTTCTGCCCCGGTGCGCCGCAGCACCCAGGAAGCGGGAGCCCCCCACTTGTAGAGAGTGGCTTTGCCGGTGTCCAGATGCAGCTCTGCCAGATCTGCCGTGACGATTCCCGCCGCACCCCGCAGGGCGCAGAGGCTGTTAAGGGTCCGCAGGGCGTACTCCGCGGGAAATCCCGCCAACAATAGCTCCCGCAAAAGGCCTGCGGCGGCTTTTCCCTCCTGCACCGCGGCAGGGCCTGTACCCATGCCGTCGCACAGCAGCACATAGTACCGGCAGCCTGCCCCGGCGAAGCGCAGGCAGCGATCACCGTTGTCCGCATCCAGCCGGTTGGCAGCCACCATTACCTCCGGCCGGTACCGGGGCTCCGGATTCACCCCTCTGCGGCCCAGAAGATCCGAAAGCTCCTGCACATATTCCGCCAGGAACTGATACTGCTGCACCATGGCGCTGCGGTATTCCTTCTGCCGCTTCCGGTCAGCCCGGATGGTGCGCAGCTGCTCCTGGGCCCGGTGCAGCTCCTGCAGAAGCCGGTTCTCCCGGCGGCAGAAAATGGGAAGATCCCCCCCATCCAGCAGAGGCTGTCGGAGAATTTTCGGATCCATGGCCGCGGCCCGCTCTTTTTCCGGGCAGGTTTTCCGGCAGGGGCAGGTGCTGCAGCATTTTTCCACCGCCCGCTGTAAAATGGCGGTCTGGTCAATGGGCATCTCCGGCGCTGTGAGAAACATCTGCTGCACCTGCCGGAATACCCCGGCGGCCACCTCCAGCCGCACCTGCGCCATGCCGTTTTCCACAGGCCGGGGCAGCGTAGCGGCTCTCGGCTGCAGGCAGCTGCCCAGGACACCCCCCAGAAGCAGTCCCGGCAGGGGCAGCAGATCAAATGTCTGCCACAGCCCCATGACCAGAGCCGCCGCAGCCCCGGGCCACAATCCCCGCAGGAAGGGCCGCTGCTTCGGCAGCAGCGTCAAAGCGTAGCCCAGACAGGCCACGGCGGTCATGGGCAGCGGCGTGATCCCGGCCAGATCCAGCGCCAGCCCCCCTAAAATAGCCGTGGAGAAGCTGCCTGCGGCAGTGAGGAACCCTGCGGCGATATAGCCCAGACCCAGCCAGGGAACAGGGGCGATCTGCGCCAGGGCCAGCACCCAGATCCCCTTGCTCAAAAACCGGCACCTGGGGTCCTGCTGCTGCACCCCAAGAAACACGAAGGTGCTGCCCATAGCGCCCAGAATCCGCAGCAGATGCAGCGGTGCAGCCACGGAAATATCCAGCCGCAGCTGGAAGAACAGTCCCAGAGCCGCCACAATCACCCCGGACAGCAGACTGGGCAGGGTTTTGCCCCCGGCCCAGTATTTTTTGGGGATCAGCGCCACCAAAAGTCCCGCAGCCAGCCATGCGGCGGATAAGATTCCCGCCTTCCCCCAGAAGAGGAAGCTGCCGCAGATGCCCCCCACTGCCGCAAGCACCGCAGGAAATCCCCGGCAGGAGAGCGTAAAGCCCAGTGCCGCCGGTTGGGCCACATTTCCCAGGGCTGCGGCACTGAGGAAAAGCCCCGCCCCGGTAAAGCCCACCGCCCGTAAAATCCGCCGCAGCCCCGGCTCACCCCGCAGCCGTGCGATCCGGGCCCGGAGGGGCTGTATGTAGGATTGGATGGAGTTGATCATGAAAATCCCCGCCTTTCCCTTAAACTCTATCATGGGGAAAAGAAAATTCCTGTCGCATTCCTGCCTGCAGGTGAAAGAATCTTGCGAAGCGGCTGCGATTCGTGTATAATAAAGGAAACTGCAGGGGCCGATTGAGGCACATCGGCCCGATAACCCCCATCCGGGCGTTATGAAAGAGAGGAGATCACCCTATGGGCATCGAATTCGAGCTGAAATACCGTGCCACTGCGGAAATTCAGGAAGAACTGGCGCGGGACGGCCATTGGCGCAGCATTGCCATGGAAACCACCTATTACGATACCCCCTCCAAAGCCATGTCCTCCCGGTTTTTCACCCTGCGCCGCCGGAAGGAAAACGGCGTCAGCGTCTGCACCCTGAAAGCCCCCGCAGGAGAACTGGCCCGGGGTGAATGGGAAACGGAATGTGACAGCATCGAAGAGGCGATTCCGCAGTTATGTAAACTCGGCTGTCCTCCGGAGCTGTCCCGGCTGGCGGAAGAGGGGCTGGTGGAAGTCTGCGGTGCCTGGTTTACCCGCCGCTGCCGGGAAGTGGAATTTGCCGGTGCCGTGCTGGAACTGGCGCTGGATGAAGGCATTCTCTTTGCGGGGGAAACCTATGTCCCCTTGTGCGAGATCGAAGTGGAGCTGAAGGAAGGCCACCGGGAGCAGGCCATGGCCTATGCCCGGATTCTGGCAGGTGCCTATGACTTGGAGCCTGAGCGGGCCAGCAAATTCAGGCGGGCCCTGGCCCTGGCGGAGGAAGGCTGATATGGAGCTGGAAGGACTGTTCTGCCGGTATGACCGGCTGGTGTTCTTCGACACCGAGACCACCGGCCTGCGGTTTTCCCGGGATGAGATCATCGAGTTCGCCGCAGTGGTGGTGGAGCGTCGGGGCGGCAAGGCAGAGATCATCGAGGAATACGATCAGCTGATCGCCCTGAGCCCCGGTGGGTTCGTGCCCCCCATGATCCAGGAGCTGACGGGCATTTCCAATGAAGATTTGCGGGAGCGGGGCATTCCCAAGACCCGCCTCTGCTGCGATATCGCCCGGCTCATTGCAGGAAATACCCTTTTACTTGCCTATAATGCCCATTTTGATTTGAGTTTTCTCTATTATCTGCTGCTGCGCCACGGAGATCCCATGATCCTCAAGGGTAAGGACAAGGTGGACTTGCTCACGGTGTATAAGGACCGGCACAGCTACCCCCACAAGCTCTGCAACGCCATCGAAGCCTACGGCCTTTCCAATCAGGTGGTCAATTCCCACCGGGCGGTGGACGATGTGATCGCCACGGTAGCAGTCACCCTGGAAATGGAAAGAGAGCGCCCGGATCTTGAGAATTATGTCAACCTTTTCGGCTACCATCCCAAGTACGGCATCGGCAGCAAACCCATCGGCTCCGTTACTTATAAGCCCCAGCAATACGATCCCCTGAAACCCCTGTACGAATAAGAAAACGCACCCACGGCGAAAAATTGCCGTGGGTGCGTTTGGCTCCCTTTGCACAAGGGAGGCTTAGCCTCAGGAAATCTTGGGATCTATACGTGTTCTGTCTGTATTTCCAGCGCCGCCTTCACCTTTTTCTTCATGGAGAAAATAATGGGGAACGCCAGGGCAAGGCTCAGCAGGTCCGCGATGGCCTGCACCGATGCCACGCCGTAAGCCCCGAAGAAGAAGGCAAGCACATGCAAAATGGGCAAAAAGCAGCTGCCCTGCCGGGCGGTGGCCAATAGCATGGCGCCCTTGGCGTTGCCCAGAGCCACGCAGTACATATTGACCATGGCAACCCAGGCATGGAGCGGCAGCGCCAGACACTGGGTCCACATGCAGATGGTGCCGATATGACGCATTTCCGGGTCGCTGCCTGCGAACAGCACAATAATGGGGTCGGCAAAGATAGCCAGACCAATGCCCATCACAGCGCCGCCGATCAGTGCGGTGATGGAAGAGAATTTATAGCTCTGGGCCACCCGGTCATAGCGCTTAGCGCCCCAGTTGAAGCCGGCCACCGGCTGGAAGCCGTTGCCGAAGCCCAGAATAATGCCGAAGGGGAACATCATGATCTTGGTGCACACGCCCACGCCTGCCAGCACAGAGTCGGAGATATTTCCGGCGATGTCGTTAAGCAGAATGCCTGCCACCACAGCCAGACCGTTGCGGAACATGGAAGAAGAGCCCACACTGGCCACTTTGGAGATGATATCCCAGCTGTAGTGGATATTCCGGATGGACAGATGCAGCAGGCTTCTGCGGGAAATGTAGGGGAAGATCAGAATAATAAAGCTGATCCACTTGGAAATGGCGGTAGCCAGGGAAGCGCCTGCCACGCCCATATCCAGGCCGAAAATGAAAATGGGGTCCAGAATGCAGTTGAGGATGCCGCCGAAGCCCATACCCACCATGCTCAATGTGGCGCTGCCCTCGCTGCGCAGGCACTGGTTCATCACGAAGTTGCAGGACATAAAGGGGGCAGCCATCAGCACATAGGTGGCATACTCAATGGCGTAGGCTTCGCAGGTGGGAGTAGCGCCCAGCAGCCGCACCATGGGGCCCATAAAAATGGAACCGAAGACGGTCAGCAGCGCGCCGAAAGCGCCTGCGGTGAAGAAGGAGGTGCTCAGCACCTGGCTGGCTTTTTTGTCGTCGCCCTGACCCAGAAGCCGGGCAATGTAGCTGTTGGCGCCCATAGCCAGCATGGAGCCGGTCATCATAATCAGCTGATCCAGGGAGGCGTTGACGCTGACGGCGGCGGTGGCGTTGGTGCCCAGGGAGCTGACGAAATAGGTGTCCGCCAGGGAATAGATGGAGTTGATGAGGAACGCAATGATGGTGGGAATGGCCATTTTGGGGATGACCCGCCATACCGGCTCCCGGAGCATCATGGTTTTTCGGGCTTCCTGCTGCTGAGGGCTTTGCTTAGCCAAGGTGATCGCCTCGATTTCTGTAGAATTATGTCCATGATAACATAGCCGCCGGAAAAATCCTAGTTAATTTTCATTTTTCCCCTTGTTGCGCCGGACAAAAGACGCTATACTGATACTAAGTAAACTGGGAGGTGTGACCATGGCTGCAAAACGAACCTTTTCTGAACAGCAGCTGCATCTGCTGCATCTGCTGAAAAAGCAATATCCCACCGTGCAGGCCGCCGGCACAGAGATCATCAATCTGCGGGCCATTCTGAATCTGCCCAAGGGCACGGAGCATTTTATGTCCGATATCCATGGCGAGCATGAGGCTTTTCTGCACATTCTCAACTCCTGCTCCGGCGAAGTAAAGGAGAAGCTTACCGCCCTCTTCGGCGGCCTGCTGACCCGCCGGGAGTTGGATGATCTGGCCACGCTCATCTATTATCCCGCCGCAAAGCTGGCGCTGGTGGCGGATAAGGAGCCGGATCTGGAGCAGTGGTACCGGGTGACATTGCACCGGCTGGTGCAGATGTGCCGCTTCGTCAGCACCAAGTACACCCGCAACCGGGTGCGCGCCGCTATGCCCAAGGGCTATGAAGCCGTCATTGATGAGCTGCTCCACGCCCGGGACAGTGAGGGTGACAAGCGGGACTATTTTGAAAACATCATCAACACCGTCATCGAGATCAACCAGGCTCCGGAGGTGATCGAGGCTCTGTGCGCCTGCATCAAGCACCTGACGGTGGATCATCTGCACATCGTGGGCGATATTTTTGACCGTGGCCCCCGTGCGGACATCGTCATGGACAGCCTGATGGAAGGCCACAGCGTGGATATCCAGTGGGGCAACCACGATATTCTGTGGATGGGCGCCGCTTCCGGCTCCCGTACTCTGGTGGCTACGGTGCTGTCCAACTCCATCCACTATAACAATCTGGAAGTCATCGAAACCGGCTACGGCATTTCCCTGCGGCCCCTTTCCATCTTCGCCAACGAAGTGTACCGGGAGAGTGATACCCATTGCTTCACCGTGAAGCTTACCGGTGCCGATGCCCGGCAGTACACCGAGAAGGATAAGCTCCTTTCTGCCCGGATGTATAAGGCCATCACGGTGATCCTCTTTAAGCTGGAGGGCCAGAAGCTGCTGCGCCGCCCGGAATTTGCCATGGAAGACCGGCTGCTGCTGGATAAGATCGACTATGCAAACAAATCTATCACCATCGGCGGCGTCACCTATGCCCTGGAAGACTGCGATTTCCCCACCATCGACCCTGCCGACCCCTACGCCCTGACGGAAGAGGAGCAGAAGGTCATCGACCAGCTGACGGATTCCTTCCGCCACAGTGAAAAGCTCCAGCGGCACATCCGTTTCCTGTACTCCAAGGGCGGACTGTATAAAGTCCATAACGGCAACCTGCTGTTCCACGGCTGCATCCCCATGACCGAGGACAAGCAGCTGATGGAGTTTACCATCGGCGGCAAGGTGCGCAGCGGCAAGGAATTCCTGGACTTTGCGGAAAACACCGCCCGCAAAGCATACTATTATAAGCGGGGCACCCCTGAGCGTCAGTACGGCCTGGACTTTTTGTGGTGGCTCTGGGCAGGCCGCAACAGCCCCATCTTCGGCCGGGATCGCATGACCACCTTCGAACGCCGGTTCATCAAGGATGAGAGCAGCTGGCTGGAACCCAAGAACCCCTATTACACCCATTATAACGACGCAGCCGTGGTGGAAATGCTGCTGAAGGAATTCGGCCTGGAAGGAAAACACTGCCATATCATCAACGGCCATGTGCCGGTGAAGGCCAAGAAGGGTGAAAGCCCCATCAAGGGCAACGGCAAGCTGGTGGTCATCGACGGCGGCTTCTGCCGGGCATACCAGGCCACCTCCGGTATCGCGGGTTATACCCTGATTTTCAATTCCCGGAACCTGCGCATCGTGTCCCATCAGCCCTTTGAAAGCCGGATGGCTGCCATCCACGACAACCACGATATTGCCAACGATTCTTATATCTTCGAGCATATGGAGCGGCGGTTGAAAATCGCCCAGACCGACCAGGGCCGGGATCTCCAGGCCCGTGTGGATGACCTGCTGATGCTGCTGGAAGCCTACCGCTCCGGCGCCGTCACAGAAGACCATTCTTTGTAACCGGCGTGCCGCCGGTGTCTCCTCGCACCGAACTTTCTACGAATCGTTACTTCCCTGACCCGCCCGGTATCGGCACCATCAGCCCTGTAGGGGAGGGTTTTAACCCTCCCGCGGGAGGCTCAAGAGGCTCCCCTACACGCCCCCCAAAAAGCAGTCATTCTGAGCAAGCGCAGCGAGTCGAAGAATCCGTATCCCGAAAGAGAGAACGGATCCTTCGGCTCCGGGCTTCGCCCTCCGCTCAGGATGACAGAGGAAACTTGAAGCTTCCCCATTTTGTCTGTCATTCTGAGCAAGCGCAGCGCGCCGAAGAATCCGTTCCCCCAAAAAGCGGGCCATCCAACCGGATGG
>JAFSEW010000025.1 GCA_017435525.1 Oscillospiraceae bacterium
ACGGCGTAAGCCGTGACGGAGGGAGAGAAACAAGAAGAAACGTATTCTCTCCCCCAGTCATGCTATTCGCATGACAGCCCCCTCGTCAGAGGGGGCCGTGGGTGCGTTCATAACCGCATCTGCGGTGGTAGGGCAGAATACCCAAGGGATATAAATTCGACGAGCCTATAGGCTCAGCTAGTAATAGGCCCTAAGGGGGCCTGTGCAAATCACCGGCATGGCCGGTGGTTATGATTAACGGAAAGAGGCATACTATGAAACTCATTGCCCACCGGGGCGGCAGCCTCGGAAAAGAAAATTCCTTTGAAACCTTTCTGGCATCTGCCCGGATGGGCGCGGATATGGTGGAATGCGATATCCGCCGTACCAAGGATGGGGTGCTGGTGATCTACCACGACCCCAGCCTGGAGCGTCTGGCCGGTTATCCCGTAACCGTGGATCAGGTGACCCTGGAGGAAATGCAGGAAATGCATGCAGCCAAGGGGCTGGAAGTGCTGACCTTCCACCGGCTGGCTGCGGAATACAAAGAGCAGACCCCCATCCTGCTGCACATCAAGCTGCTGGATTATGATGAAGCCTTTGCCAAGCATGTGGTGGATTCGGGCCTACCCATTATTCCCGGCGTCATGTCTTTGGATATGCTGCGCTGCTTCACCCCGTATCTGCCTCCGGAGCGGATTCTGGCTTTCATTCCCCAGCCGGAAATGGCGAAGGAGTTCTATGATAACGGCGTGGGCATTATCCGCCTGTGGGAACAGTGGCTGGAAGATATCACCCCTGCCGATGTGAAAGCCATATGCCCCGATGCCCAGGTGTTTATCATGGCCTGCAATCTCAAGCGCGGCGAAGATCAGCACATCCCCCTGGAAACCATGGACGGAAGCCGGGAAAGCCTGGAAAAATGCCTTGCCCTGGGTGCCGACGGTGTACTGCTGAACCGCATCGAAATGGCCCTGGAATGGCGCAAGAACTTGTAACTTAAAAGACTCCCTCAGCCGAGGGAGTCTTTCTTCTTTGAAATTCCAATCAGCACGGCACCGAAATAGCGCTTGCGTTTCAGAAAACCGTCCAGACTATCGCCGTAATAATCCGGGCCGGTAGAGTTGCGGTAGGTATTGTAGCCGATGATACTGCCATCTTGCTTGTGCAGCGCCACAAAGTGTGCGCCCAGCCGATGTTTCTGGTGCCAGCGGTAGAACAAAATGCAGGCATCGCTTTCCTCCACCACCGCATCAAAATCCTTTCGCCTGAGGGTCAGCTTCACCGGGAAACCAAAATGCCGGAAAAACAGGGCAGGCCCCCAGAAGGAGGTACCGGCATTGCCGTGGATCAGGGGCAGCTGGCGCTGATAATAGCGGATCAGGTCTTCCGGCTTTGCCCGGTAGCCCATCAGCTGCAGGGCGTTATAGGTAGCGATCCAGCCGCAGCCGGTGGCAGCGCTGGAGCGCAGGCCGTAGCGCCATTGCTTTTTGGGAATGGCCCGCTGATTGTGGATCAGCTCCATCATTCAACCTCCCAGGGCAGCTCTACGCCCTTGTAGCCATGCTGTACGGCGGGCAGAATTTTCTCCAATAAATCACAGGTCTTCAGGGCAATGCTGGAAGTGTTGATACACGGGTGCATACCGATGCTCTCACTATCCAGAAGCTCCGCGTCGATCAGCAGCTGCACCTTATTTTCCCGGTCATTCATCAACCCCAGTACACTGAGCGAGCCGGGGGTAATGTCCAGATACTGCTCCATATACTCTGCCGCAGCGAAGGAAAGCCGGGAAGAGCCGATCTGCTTGGACAGATGTTTGGTCTTAAAGGGCTTGCTGCCGGGGATCATCAGCAGATAAAAATCCGTGCACTGGCGGTTGCACAGCAGCAGATTCTTGCACACTGCTGCACCCAGCACTTCATCGGTTTGTGTCAGATCTTCCATAGTTGCGGCAGCGGGATGATCCACATGGATAAAGGGAATTTCCAGCCTTTCCAGCAGGTCATACACCCGCAATTCTTTTTCCAATCGGCCGGCGCAGTCAGCGGGCCGTCCCTGATGCAGTTCCATTGTATGTCTCCTTATTTCGCGGTGTCGATGCTGCTGCCGAATACCAGAAAACGGTCGAACAGGTATTCTGTAACAAAGTTGGTCAGCATGGTAATTGCCAATACCAGATATTCATTCCACATAATGCCGTAGGCAGGCTCTGTCAGGGCCGCGGTCCACCAGGTGGAAAGGGGCGTAAACACCAGATAGAAGCCGGCCACCTTTGCCATGGCGATGGGGACATTGGCCGCTGAATGGAAGGTGAATTTCCGGTTCAGCGTAAAATTCCACAGCACGGAAAGGGTAAGACTGATCAGGTAGGAGACCCAGTAGCTCAGGTGCAGCAGCTCGTTGAGCAGCGCAAAGCTTGCCACCTGGATGATGCCTGCGCTGGCAGAAAACAGAACGAACTTGACGGTGCGGATCAGTTCGGCTTTGGCGGCGGTGTTTTTCATATCGATTACCTCTTTCTCATTTGCTTCTTAGCTGCCAGAATGCCACGGCACTGGCGGCGGCTACATTCAATGAATCCACATCATGGTACATGGGGATCTTCACCGTGAAATCGCACCGGGCGATGGTGTCTTCCGTCAATCCGTCACCCTCGCTGCCCAGGATCAGGGCCAGCTTTTCCTGCGCCATCAAAACCGGGTCCTCAATGGAGATGGAGTTGTCCGTCAGCGCCAGGGCAGCGGTTTTGAAACCCATCTCAGAAAGGGTAGGACAGGGCCACTGGGGCAGGAAAGTCCAGGGGATCTGGAACACGGTACCCATGCTGACACGGGCGCTGCGGCGGTACAGGGGGTTGCTGCAGCCGGGCGTCAGCAGCACGGCATCCATGCCCAGGGCGGCGGCAGAGCGGAAGATGGCACCCACATTGGTGGGATTCATCACATTTTCCAGAATCACAATGCGCTTGGCATCCCGGCAGATCTCTTCCACAGCGGGAAGCTGCGGCCGCCGCATGGCGCACAGCACGCCCCGGGTCAGCTGGAAGCCTGTCAGCTGGGTCAGCACATCCGGTTCTGCCGTAAACACCGGCACATCGCCGCACCGGGCAATCACATCGGCGGCCTGCCCTTCAATGTGCTTACGCTCCATCAGCAGGGATACAGGCTCGTAGCCGGCATCCAGCGCCCGGTGAATCACCTTGGGGCTTTCGGCAATGAACATACCCTTCCGGGGTTCAAACCGGTTCAGTAGCTGCGCCTCCGTCAGCCGGGCATACACATCCAGCTCCGGTGCGGAAAAATCGGTAATTTCAGTTACATTGGCCATAACGAATCCTTCTTTTCGGGTTTTCTTTATAGTAGCAGAGAACGACAAAAATGTCAAAGCTTTCGGCTTTTTTGCCGATTTGCTTGCTTTTTATGGTACGCCTGCTATAATGGCTTGTAGTTTGGAGGGATCGTTATGGCAGATATTTTGGTGCGGGCAGGCTGCTATGTTTCCATTATTATTCTGGGTTATGTGCTGCGCCGTGTGGGGTTCTTTGGGCCGGAGACCTTTGGCATTTTGGCGAAGGTTGTGCTGAAAATCACACTGCCTGCAGCCATTATTTCCACATCTGCAGGACGGAGCCTGGATGCCGGACTGCTGTCGCTTGCGCTTTTGAATATTGCGGCCTGTGCCATCTACATGATCGTTGGCTATTTGCTGAATCTGAAAAACAGCGCTGCCCAGAAGGGCTTTGCCATTATCAACTTTCCCGGCTACAACATCGGCACCTTTGCGCTGCCCTTTACCCAGAGTTTTCTGGGGCCAATGGGTGTGATCGCTATGAATTTGTTTGATGTTGGCAATTCCTTTGTTTGTCTGGGCGGTGCCTACTGCATTGCGTCTTCTGTCAAGGACGGCAGCGGTTTTTCCCTGAAACGGATTTTGAAATCGGCCGTCACTTCAGTGGCACTGATGACCCACTTTGTGATGGTGAGCCTGAATCTGGCCGGGCTGAATCTGCCCCAGCCGGTGCTCTCCCTGGCTGGGATCATCGGAAATGCCAACGCGTTTCTGGCTATGCTGATGCTGGGTGTGGGAATAGACCTGTCCGGTGGAAAAAGTCAGATGCGCTATATCGTAAAGCACCTGGCCATTCGCTACAGTCTGGCGGCGGTATTTGCGGCGGTGTTCTATTTCCTGCTGCCCTTTGAATTGGAAGTGCGCCGGGCTTTGGTAATCCTGGCCTTCGCGCCCTTTGCTTCTGCCACACCGGTTTTTACCGCGGAACTGAAGGAGGACAGCGGCCTTTCCGCTACCATCAATTCCTTCAGCGTGGTGTGCAGCATCGTATTCATCATCGCGCTTTTGCTGATTATGCTATAAAAGTACGCCGCAGGCTTTATTGCCTGCGGCGTTTTTTCCTGTGGAATACAAACCATTCTGCAAAAAGGCAGATGGGAATGGCAGCGAATCCATCCAGAACGGAATGCTGCTTGATAAAGGCGGTTGAAAGGCATACGGAAATTACGAAGATAACGATGCAGGCTTTCAGAAGCCTGGATGCATCCTTCTCCTTGATCCAAACGGACGCGATGCCCAGGGAATAGGCAACATGCAGAGAAGGGCAGACATTGGTGTTGGTATCGAAACTATAGAGAAGCGCTACAATTTGCGTCAGGAAGTTCTCTCTGGGAAAACTTTCCGGCCGAAGATCCTGCCGGGTGGGGAAGAGAATATAGATGGACATGGCGGCTACCTGGGTGATAATGATGTAGGTGGATAGCTTTTTGAAGCCGTCAATGTTATGAAGGGCAAAGTATAGCAGGGAACCTGCTACCAGAGCATACCACAATACATACGGTATGATAAACCATTCACAGAAGGGAATCAGATCATCCAAAAAGCAATATACCGGGGTGCAGCTTTGCTCCGGGATGATAGACTCCGTGAGAAAGTATAAGGTAAAATAGCCTACCCAGCCAAACAGAAGTTTCAGGTGAGAAAATTCTGGGCTGTTCAGCTTGCGCAGGCGGAAATTCCGGTAGTCAACAACAGGGGGTCTCATGGTCTGTAGTCACCTCGGTGGGGATATTGTAGGGATATTGCTTTCTGGGAATATTTCGGTAGGGAACGACCTTATGCCGGGGCTGCGCCAATGCCATGGCGGTGATCTGATCCATCAGATACCGGCATAGACGCGTCCGTTCTTCTTCGATGGGTGCCTCAGGGTGAAATGGGGTGGGCTCTCCCAGAAAAGCTGTGTGGAGATTGGGCGCGATATATACGGGGACAAAGTTCAGCGCCTTGCCGGTGCGCTTATAATAGAGCTTTGCGCAGTCAATGAACTTGTCCTGAAAGTCATTGACGATATGATTGTGGGGCGCATCATGCTCCGGGAAAATAATCACATGGCAGCCGTCGCACAGGTGGCGGATGGTATTTTTAAAGGTGGAGATAATTCTTGCATCCCGATAAACGCCGATGGTCTTGGCGTGGTTGAAGATGCACACGGACAGCGGCGCGATCACATAGGACAGACACTTGTAGAACCAACGGGTATACTTTGGCTTCTGAGACCAGAAATCCTGAAAGGCATATTCCGGAACCTCTTTCAGATGCATCATCTGCCCTGCGCACCAGGTGCGGCACTTGCCGGGAAAGTACAGCTCGCAGATAATGGGCCCGTTCATTTGGCTGTGATTGCCTACAATCAGCGATGGTTCCTGCGGCAGGTTTTCCAAGCCCTGAATTTCAGTTCTTGGATAAAACAGTTTTACCAGCCCCCGGATGGCCTTGAAAATACCCCTTGAAATAGTTTCCTTTACCGCCAAAACAGTCCCCTCCAAAACAGTATTGTAAAAACTATAAAACGGTTTTGAAAACAAATTTTGAACAGTATGTAAAGAATTGGAAATTATTTTCAAAAGAATAGAAATAGTATAGCGCATATGTGCGGTGAAATGTGTCTAAAGCTGCTGCGCGCAGCGCGAACTGATACAGTATCGTCCCGGAGAAAGCTCCGGGGCGATGCTGTTATGGGTTCAGCTTCTGCCGAATAATTGCAATCTGTTCCGCTGTGGGTTCCCAATCCAGGTCGATTTCCAGGATCCGATTCTCGTAGCACAGCAGATACCGTGACTCCGGCTCGCCCCCAAGCACCAACTGATATGCGGATTCTGCACCCCAGGGTGCGGGATCTATGGAAGCGTCTTTCTTCCAGCCGGATTCATCCTCCGGGTGGGCATAATTATGGTCAAAATCCGCCAGCATCAGGGACAGAACAAAGTCATAGAGCCAAGGGGCTTTGACTTCTGCAATGCGATAGCTAAGTTCCGGCTCTGCCAGGGCATCATGCCGGGGGCGCTGTCTTGCTTCCATGTAATGAAGCAAGGGCGAGGATTCGTCCGTGATCAATTCTTTGGAATACCCTTCATACTCTGTTTCTATCAGATCTTCGATCTGCAGAGGGATTTCATCGTGGTATACATAGAATGTCCAGTTGTTGTATTCATAGGGTTCTGCCCGGTCCCTGGTATCACGGTCGTCCATGATAACGCCAACCATCAGCCAGATCACAGCACCGCAAATCAAAAGGGATCCAACAACAGCCATTGCATAGGTCACAAGACGATTGATTTTAGCACTGACCTGTTTTTTCTTCATTCGCTGCGTAGCCTTCGCTATCATGAATCCAATGCCAACAATGCTGAGTGCCATAGCGATACCCAGCACCGTCATGCGCCATCCGCCAAGGGAACTCATCATGAAAATGAGCGCAAGAGAGGTAGAAACCATCATAGTAATCTGGAACTTGTCGGTACTTCTGGTCTCCAGGAAATCGCCACTGTGCGCGGCGGCTCTGGCTCTGTGGAGCCAACGGTAGTACAGCGCAACCTGTGTTCCCGCAGAGAAGATCATCAGAATCCAGAATACCGTTGAAACCAGACCGTTCAAATTTGCCAGTTCCCCCAGAGGATTGATGACGAACCGCTGATAGGTCAACCCCAGCTGTATCACCGCAAGAATCAGATTCATAAACATGGTGGGCAGGAGCGTTTTTCTTACAGACTTATGGATATTCTCCACTTCAATTTCCGGCTCTGTTTCAATGGGGATAGGTTTTTCTCTGCGATTGCAGAAGATCTGCATCTGAATGTTGGACGCGATCAGCTCCCAGCCGGTATGTTCACAGAACTCCTGGAATCGCTTCTGCTTTTCACTGGGTTCCGGGTCAAACATGGAGATAGCTGGAAAATAGACCACTGAGAAATGGATTTTGGCAGGCTCAATACGCCGGAAGATCCATCCGGCGGCGGAGCATTTTTCCAGGAGCCACCCACGGGCAGCCTGCTTCTCAAGATCCTTCTCAATGCCGGTTCGGTCATAGAAAGTAAAGGTCATAAATCTTCTTTTTGTGTCCTTCATTACGCTTCCTCCTTTCCAAAAATCCGGCGGTAATCCACAGCCTGTGCCTGAATCCGCGCATATTCCTTATCCAGCATTTCCTGACCCTTTTCGGTGAGAAGATAGCTGCGGCGGCGGCCTTCCACCTTGGTTTCCCGGATAAAACCTTCCGCCAGAAACTGCTCCAGAAGATTGTAAAGCGTACCGGAGCCAACGCTTACCCGGCCTCCCGTCATAGCGGGAACCCGGTCCAGAATATCCAGGCCGTAACACTCGTTTTTCAGACACAGCAGCACATAGAACATCTGCTCCGTCAGGGTTTGAAATTTCGCTCTGGGCACGGTGACACCTCCTATTCTCGAATATCGAGTATCTATGGCTTTATTATATTCTCGATTATCGAGAATGTCAAGAAAAATTTGATGCAGGCAACATAAAAGCCCCCGGCTGTGCCGGGGGCTTGCCATCAGAATTTAGTTCTTTCTGCAGTCTACCAGGGAGATGGTACGCACGCCGGGGAGCTCCTTCAGGGCCAGGATTTTGTCCTTGCCGGAATCCCGGAAGCCCAGCTCATAGATAGCTTCCATACCGGTGCCGTTGTCCACCAGGGAGGACAGGCGGTAAGCCATCTTGCTCTTGCGAAGCGCATTTTCCACCAGATCGGTTGCCTCGGCATCCTCTGCCTTGACTACCAGCAGGTAGGGCTTATCGGAGTAATTGCAGATGATGGTGCTGATCAGACACAGCACACCAATGAACAGGCAGCCAATTGCGGTGAGCAGGTAGAAGCCTGCACCGGCGGTAATGCCCGCGGCCACAGCCCAGAACATAAAGGCGGTGTCGGAGGCATCCTTAATGGCGGTGCGGAAACGGACGATGGACAATGCACCCACCATGCCCAGGGACAGTGCCAGGTTGGAAGTGATGGTCAGAACCACCATGGCGCTGATGGAGCAAACCAGCATCAGTGTGATGCAGAAGCTGCGGTTTGCGCTGACCTGCCGCATAACGCTGCGGTAGACCATGAGGATGAACAGACCTGCAACCAGGGAAACAAGCAGGCCCAGAATGATGTCGGTAGTGGAAAGGGTTGTGTTAAAGCTCTCCATTACACTGTCTTTGATGGCGTCGGTGATACCCATAGTGAAACTCCTTTATCAAATAATTCTTTCGCGGCAAAGCGCGTATTTGGAAACGGACAGCTGCTGGCAGCTGACATCGGTCAGCTTCCGCAGGAAGGCAGGCAGATGGCTGCCATATTTGATCTCCATGATGATGCTGTTGCGGTCCAGCACCGGCACACCGGAGAATGCCGCAGAAAACAGAGCCTGAGGATCCGGCTCTATGGCTTCCAGCTCTGTGTCAAAGGTCAGGCGCAGATCCGTGCCGGGATATACATAGGCATCCCGGAGATAACGCACGGCAACGGTGGGAATCAGCTGCTGGCTTTCCATCTGGGCAACCAGCTCATAAGCGCTGCCGGAGAAACCATCCAGATCAAATTTGCCGTGTAACATGCCGTACACTTGCTCTTTTGTGAGCTTAGCGGAAAGTTTGTGGGTGAGGATGCCGTGCTTGTCCTTACGCTCCAGGTGGATGGCGGTATCGCTGCAGCCATAGGTGCGGATGCGGAATTTGCTGTGCTCAGGAAGGCCATCCTGCTTTTCTGCCAGGGCGTTGTCCAGATGATCGTCATAATACAGCGATGTAATCAGGTAAGTGCCGTGGTCACCGTGAATATCCGGGGTGAGAACCCCCTGAATCCGGCTTTTGAGAATTGCGTATTCCCGATAGCTGATGATGTATTTTTCTTCATGTCTTGAGGCCATTCTTTTCACCTCCTGCTTTATGTTGGGAAACCGTACTGCTGCATCTTCCTGTCAGAAAGGGAGAAATAATTCTGGATGTAATTCAGCAGCAGCGGTGTTCGTTTGCTGGCAAAAGATCGCAGATCCTGCACATACTTCTGCCACTGCTCGTAGGTCATGTGACCCCAGCGGGCACAGGTTCTTGGCATGTCTGCGTCGATGGTTGCGGCAAAGGCATCGATCCGTGCATGAATATTGGCTTCGGTCCAGACATTGTTCAGCTGCCAGGCCATCCGGGTTAAAAAGGCTTCTTCAAAATCCGGATTTTCCAGAAGCGCATTGAGAAGATCGGTGGAGATATAGTCACCGGCTGCGGTGCCGCCGGGATTCAGGTGCTCAGCCACAGAGTTGTAGCGCAGGCTGCGCATGCCCAGGTCGGTATCGTAGAGTATCCAGGTCCATTTTCCTCCTTCGTAAGTGAAGAAACGGACATTGGAATTGTCACTGTTGCCAATATAGATCTGTGCGATGATATAGTCGATGTATTGCTGGATGTCCATCAGGGTGCTGATATAATCGTAATGCTCTTGCCTGGATAAATCATGGGATACCGCGTAGCGCACCAGTTCCTGATAGCTTTCGCAGTGGCTGCCGTTTCGCTCCGTAAGGGTAACGGAGTCGGGGCTGACGCAGTAGTTGGCAGCTACATAGTGCTCGCTGATTTTCTCCCGGATGTAGTACAGCCCCCAGTATTCTCCATTGAGATACAGGATCGCGGGCCGGTATTTCTGCACGGCAACATCGGTAAATTCCGCTGCCATGGAAGTGATCAGCTCATCACGCATATAGGATCGGAGCAGATCCTGTCCGCCTGCCCGCAGCAGAAAAGATTCATACGTGCTGACAGGGGAATCCGGGAACAGGGGATAGTCCAGGTAAGATGCGCCATAGCCGCCCCGGAAGAAGACGGACAGAGATTTTTTGCTCATATACCGGGAGCTGGCGCCGTAGATTTTGATGCCGCAGGGAGCGGAGAAGCCGGTATTGTCCGTTTCAAAGAGACTTACAGTGGCTGCTCGCTCCCAGTCCTGAAAAAATTGTAGACACCGGCTTCAAAGTTGCGTCCCAGGGCATAGATGCCAATGTCGGGATCCCAAAGATTGTCGGGATCTGTAACGATGGTAACCACAGGCAGGGTATCGTTTTCGTTGATCACATAGGTCAGATCCAGAGCAGAGGAAGGGGCTTTGCCCTCTTCTACGCAGACAGCCCGGATGACGGTGGTTTCCGTTAATGTAATGGGTCCGGTGTAGGGGGTGGAATTGCTGTCCGGGGTGGAAGCGTCGGTGGTGTAGTAGATGCTGCCGCTGCCGCACAGGGAAACTTCCAGGCTGCCCACATTGTCATAAACGCCCTGGGCAGTGAGGGTTTCCGGCATGTCGCTGACAGGTGCCGCTGCACCGTTCTTCGCACCGGGGGTCACATCTTCCAAAATGGCGGGCATACCCTTACCACTTCTGCCGTAGGACATGTCCTGCTCCAGCCGGGGGATGTTCAGGTAATCCACCACAGCATCCGTGCTGCACAGATACAGCTGCTCCCCGGCCGATGCCAGAGAGAGGGGGAGGATGGGATAGCCGGAAATCAGATTCCGTGTATCCTCGGAAAGCAGAACGATCTGATACTGCCCGGGCTCCAGCAGAATCTGGGGCAGCATATACATGGTATCCGGATCATCGGAAAGACCGAACCCGGAAAGATCAATGGTTTCTTTGCTGCCGTTGTAAAGCTCCACCCAGTCACAGGTGGTGGCGTAGGGGCCTCGGAGGAAGCTGGCGTTGGAACTCATCACTTCGCTGATCATCAACCCCTGGGGGATGCAGTCCTTTTCCCAATCCAGCTGACCTTCTTCTGTGTTGGCATAGCCGGGAGAGGGCAGGCCAATACCGTAGCTGTCACCCAGCAGCTGAATGCTCATGCCTCTATCCGGTGTCACGCAGGCAACGGTGGGGGCGTGGAACCGGGAAGGCGCCGTCAGCCGCACCGTTTCTCCATCGGAAAGGCCGAAGCCCGTAGTCTCCTGGCTGCAGACGATGGTCATCACTTCCCCGGGAGAAAGCTTGGTGCCGGGAATGGGATAGGCGTAGGGGTCGCCGCCGTCGGAAAGGTACCAGCCCTCGGTGCTGACGGCGGAATCGGAAACATTGCAGATTTCCACCACATCCCGGAATGCGCCGTTGTAAGGAACGCCGGAGCCGGAAAGCAGCACCTCGCTGATAGCCAGAGGCAGGGATTCATCCAAGGTAGCAGCGGCGCAAAGGGCAGCGCCTTCTTCCGTGTTGGGATAGCCCAGGCTGGGGGCCATGGATTTATAGCTGCCGTCTTCCGTCAGGGCAACGGAAGTATTGTCTCCTGTGAGGAAGATATCCATGGCGGCATGGCTGCCG
>JAFSEW010000026.1 GCA_017435525.1 Oscillospiraceae bacterium
CAGGGGCGCACTGTGCTGTGTGCCGTCGGTGAGGGTATAGCCTGCCAGATTGATGGCCTGACCGGGATTGTAAAGCTCAATGTAGTCTCTGTGCTTGTCGGTGTTATCTTCAATGATCGTGTCATTTTTAGCACAGATCTCGCTGATAATAATATGAGCCAGGGGGAGTTTCCCGGCAGAAGTATGTGTTAAGGAGCCGTCTGTCAACAGGCCGATCGCGCACAGCAGGATCAACCCGACCATAAGTATGGCGGCAAGCGGTTTTTGTTTAGGCTTCAAAATGCCACCTCCAATATATTTTTTCCATTATAGCCTGTTCGGGGTAAAATTGCAATGAAAGAATTTGTTTTCCCCGAACGCTGTAGAAAGACTGGGGAATCAGGAACGGAAGCCATAGTTTTGCATAGCTTCGTCACTGAGGTGAAAGTATGCCTGCAGATGCGCAGCCACATAGCTCCCTTGTGGCTGATTTTCGTGTTTTACGGCATATCAAATCCATAAGCGCGCATTTGCGCGTCGGACAGATGGAAGTAACCCTGGACATAGCGGGTCAGGAACACTTTGCGCTGGGCGGCTGCGTCTCGCAGATCCACTACCTGCGCCTGCCACTGGGCATAGCTTTGCTTGCCCCACCGCTGGCAGTCCTTTACCATATCCGCAGCAATGGCGCTTTGGATTTCATCAATTCTGCGGTTGACGGTTTCTTCGTTCCAAATCGTATTCATCTGCCAGGCAATGCGCTCCAGAAATGCCTCTTTGAATTCCGGGCGCTTCAAAAGGCTGCGGATCAAGAGGGTGGAAATGCCTTCCAGCGTGCCGGTGCCGCCGGGATGCAGATGATCTTCCACAGAGTTGAAATCCTCTTCCACAAAACCTTGATCGGTATCAAAGAAGATCCATCTCCATTTGCCGCCGGAATAGTTGCAGAATTTTACATTGGTGTTGTCATAGTTGCCGATGCATATTTGCGCAATGATATAGTCGGCATACTGGGCGATATCCATCTGGGTGCTCACATAGTCGAAGTGCTCCTGCTCCGCCATGCTGTGGGCACCCGCATATTTGACCAAATCCCGGTATTCCGGGCTGCTTCCGCCGTTGAATTCGGTAATGATCACATCATCGGCGGAAACATTGTACTTGGCAGCTATCAGATGCTCGCTTACCTTTTCCCGGATATAGTACACGCCCCAGTATTCGCCGTTGAGGTAAAGCACCACAGGCCGGTAATCCTGCACAATCAGATCTGTGTATTCTCCGGCCAGGGAGGTGAAAAGCTCGTCACGCAGATAGGTCTTGCCGAATTCCTGTCCGCCGGCCCGCAGCACGAAGGATTCATAGGTGTCGGCACCGTCGATTCCAAACAGAGGATAGTCCAGGTAAGATGCACCGTAAGCACCGCGGAACATAACGGCCAGGGACTTTTTGGCATGGGTCCGGGACATGTTTCCGTGGATTTTGATGCCGCAGGGGGCGGAAAAGCCGGAGCCATCCGGCTCATAAAGACTTACTGTGGCCTGACGCTCCCAATCCTTAAAAAAGTTGGCACCGTAGTAAGGATAGCTGCCGGCGTTGGGACCCTTGACATAGATGCCGGAATCGGAGCTCCAGAGGTTATCGGGATCTGTAACAATGGTAACCACAGGCAGGGTATCGTTTTCGTTGATTACATAGGTCAGATCCAGAGCAGAGGAAGGGGCTTTGCCCTCTTCCACGCAGACAGCCCGGATGACGGTGGTTTCCGTTAATGTAATGGGGCCGGTGTAGGGGGTGGAATTGCTGTCCGGGGTGGAAGCGTCGGTGGTGTAGTAGATGCTGCCGCTGCCGCACAGGGAAACTTCCAGGCTGCCCACATTGTCATACACGCCCTGGGCAGTGAGGGTTT
This sequence comes from Oscillospiraceae bacterium, assembly GCA_017435525.1. Taxonomy (GTDB): domain Bacteria; phylum Bacillota; class Clostridia; order Oscillospirales; family Oscillospiraceae; genus Faecousia. Next base: position 1,886 of record JAFSEW010000026.1, read on the forward strand.
CCGGCATGTCGCTGACAGGTGCCGCTGCACCGTTCTTCGCGCCGGGGGTCACATCTTCCAAAATGGCGGGCATACCCTTGCCGCTTCTTCCGTAGGACATGTCCTGCTCCAGCCGGGGGATGTTCAGATAATCCACCACGGCTTCCGTGCTGCACAGATACAGCTGCTCGCCGCCCGATGCCAGAGAGAAGGGAAGAATGGGATAGCCGGAAATCAGATTCCGGGTATCCTCGGAAAGCAGAACAATCTGATACTGCCCGGGCTCCAGCAGAATCTGGGGCAGCACATACATGGTATCCGGATCATCGGAAAGACCGAACCCGGAAAGATCAACGGTTTCTTTGCTGCCGTTGTAAAGCTCCAACCAGTCGCAGGTGGTGGCGTAGGGGCCTCGCAGGAAACTTTGGTTGGAACTCATCACTTCGCTGATCATCAACCCCTGGGGGATGCAGTCCTTTTCCCAATCCAGCTGACCTTCTTCCGTGTTGGCATAGCCGGGAGAGGGCAGGCCAATACCGTAGCCGTCACCCAGCAACTGAATGCTCATGCCTCCATCCGGTGTCACACAGGCAACGGTGGGGGCGTGGAACCGGGAAGGTGCCGTCAGCCGCACCGTTTCTCCATCGGACAGGCCGAAGCCTGTCGTCTCCTGGCTGCAGACGATGGTCATCACTTCCCCGGGAGAAAGCTTGGTGCCGGGGATGGGGTAGGCGTAGGGATCACCGCCGTCGGAAAGATACCAGCCCTCAGTACTGACGGCGGAATCGGAAACATTGCAGATTTCCACCACATCCCGGAATGCGCCGTTGTAAGGAACGCCGGAGCCGGAAAGCAGCACCTCGCTGATGGCCAGGGGCAGCGTCTCATCCAAGGTGGCAGCGGCGCAAAGGGCAGCGCCTTCTTCCGTGTTGGGATAGCCCAGGCTGGGGGCCATGGATTTATAGCTGCCGTCTTCCGTCAGGGCAACGGAAGTATTGTCTCCTGTGAGGAAGATATCCATGGCGGCATGGCTGCCG
>JAFSEW010000027.1 GCA_017435525.1 Oscillospiraceae bacterium
CTTGCTCGGAATGACACCGTTTTTTGACAGCTTCGTCATACACCGTAGGGGCGGCGATTCGCCGCCCGCGCACCAATGGCGATGCAATTGGTGCAGTTTTCGCAGAAAACAAAAACAATCGCCCCTGGCGATGCAATTTTGTCCCCAAATTGCCGGACGACCAATGGTCGCCCCTACAGTGCATTCCGCCGGTTTTTGATATATCGGTACTTTTTTGATACACTATTGTTCGTAAATATCGATATATTTGCGAATGTATTCGGAAAATAAAAATATATATTGCGAACACGAAAAACGGGGTGATTTCGGGTTTTTGTAAAGGTGTGCTTTTGCGAACACATAAAGAAATGGAGCGGGATTGCTCCCGCTCCGGTTAGATTAGTTCGACTAATTGGAATTGATTACAACTGCATAATCAGCTCAACAGCACATTGAATAAGATTTGACCGTATGCTTTTTTGAGTGTTCCAATTTCGGGAATCCCATGTTGTGCCACTCACATCGTCACCCGCATATAACAGTTGAACGAGAGGAATATCATAGTATTTGGAAACTGCAAAGAACCCCGCTGCTTCCATTTCTACCGTTATACATCCCTCGTTTCGTCTTTGCTCAATCATATCTGGGGTTTCTCTATACATTGCATCGGTCGTCCATGTTTTGCCCGTAGCAAAGGGAACTCCCATTTCTGTCAAAATTGAAATAGCTGCTTCCACGGTTGCCTCATGACAAGCAATTTCGCGAGAAGGCTCAACATAATGATAGGATGCTCCCTCATCCCGAACAGCGGATATAGGAATAATGATTTCTCCAACCTTGCTTCCCTTTACCAAAGCACCTGCTCCACCACAGACCACGAATTTGTTGCACCCCATAGCGTGCAATTCCTCAATCGTGCCTGCGGCACCTGGGGAGGTGCAAAAAGGCATTGTAATGCAGAGATGTTCGTTTTCGCTGTGGAAGTCATAAATTGGTATATCCAAAACCTCCGAGTGAAGATAGCCGATTATGGGCAAGTTGTGTTCATTTGCAAACTGATCCAGTTCTTTTCTAAAAAATGTAATCACACATTTTTCGGGAAGACATTTTTTCAAAAAATCTGTGGGTTTTATGATAGGTTCTCTGCTTGTATCATATTCACACACAGGATAATCGTGATAAATAATCATATTGTTTTCTCTTTCTAATTTCAATTTTACTAACTGATAAAACAAAAGGAGGCGGAAGATCCCTCCCGCCTCCATTGTATCATATTATTTCTGCTCACGCGAGAGATTTTCAACGGCAATTCGGATATTGCGGGAAACACCTTCCATTTTTATATACTTTGCAACGGAAGATGCACTCCGTTTGGGGTTCATTGCCCGTCCTACGGCTGCGTATGTTCCCAATATCCGATAGAGCCGTTGCGTTTCCACAATTTCTTCTCGCATAGTCATTTTATCATATATGCAATAATTTGCAAGTGTTTTTCTTGTGCATGTTGCAATCAAAGGGGAAACAGATATTCCAGCGGAATGGATGTTGTCGCAATGCATTTTTAAAGAAAATACAAAAATCCCGCTGCTTTCCCATGGAAAACAGCGGGATTTGCAATATAAAAATTGAGTTATTCCTGATCCCAGTTGTGCCAGATGTTCTGCACATCGTCGTCATCTTCCATGATGTCGATGAGCTTTTCCATCAGCTTGATGTGCTCTTCGCTCTCCAGCTTCTGATAGTTCTGGGGAACCATTTCGATCTGGGCGGAAACGAAGGTGTACTTGCTCAGGTTAGCAACCACATCGTTGAAATCGTCAGGCAGGGTGTAGATGGTGAAAACATCGCCGTCGGCCTCGAAATCGTCAGCGCCGGCGTCCATAGCGTCCATCATGACTTCTTCTTCATCCAGCTCCTCTTCGGAGTTGTCGATGACCAGCACGCCCTTCTTGTCGAAGCTCCAGGCCACGCAGCCGGAAGCGCCCAGGTTGCCGCCGAACTTATCAAAGTGGTGGCGCATGGAGCCTGCGGTACGGTTGCGGTTGTCGGTCATGGTCTCTACGATCACGGCAACACCGCCGGGGCCGTAGCCTTCGTAGGTAATGGATTCGTAGCTGTCGCCGCCGCCGGCACCGGCAGCCTTCTCAAGGCAGCGCTTGATGTTATCGTTGGGCATGTTGGCAGCCTTGGCCTTGGTGATAACGGTAGCCAGGCGGGAGTTGTTGGCGGGATCGGTAATGCCGCCGCCCTCCTTAACAGCCACGATCAGCTCTTTTGCGATCTTGGTAAAAGCGGCAGCACGCTTGGCGTCCTGTGCGCCCTTGGTCTTCTGAATGTTATGCCATTTGGAATGTCCGGACATAAGTATCTTCCCTTCGTATTAGGTTCTTTAAAAATAGCTTATCTATTTTAGCAGACAAATTTTAGAAAATCAACTGCTTTCAGAAGAATTTCATACAATCTGCGTGAGTTTTGGAGATTTTTACTTCCACTTCCGGGAACGCCGCGGCAATTTTCGCCGCCAGCACCGCCACCACGGGGTTTTCCGTGTGGAAGTGACCGGCATCAATCAGGTTCAGACCCAGATCCTTGGCATCCCAGAACTGGTTGTACTTGATGTCAGCGGTGACGAAGGTATCGCACCCGGCATCCAGGGCTTCCAGCATCCCACCGGCGCAGCTGCCGCCGCCCACGGCCACCTTGTGAACCGGCTTGCCGCCACCGGTATAGCGAAGGCCTTCGCAGCCCAGGGCCTGCTTCACATGGGAAAGGAATTCCGGCAGGGTGGTTTCTTCTGTGTAACCGCTGCGGAGCAAACCCCATTCCAGGCCTGCTGCGTCCACCCCGGAGGGATTCACCACAGCGATCTCTTCCAGCCCCAGAGCAGCGGCCAGGGTATCGTTGACGCCCCCGGGAGCACAGTCCAGATTGGTGTGGGCATTCACGGCGCTGATACCGTGGCGGCACAGCTCCATGAGCCCTCTGCCAATGGAAGTCTCGTCGGTGACGGCTTTTAAAGCCTGGAAAATCATGGGATGGTGGGTTACGATCAGCTGCGCGCCCATATCCGCAGCTTCCTGGCACACATGCTCAAAGGGGTCCAGGGCAACCAGAATCTTCGTTACGGGGGTGCTTCTGCTGCCGCAGAGCAGGCCTACATTGTCCCAGTCCATTTTCATGCTCCGGGGCGCCAGGGTTTCCACATATTTGAGAATATCCTGTACCGTTGCCATATTATTCCTCCTTCAGAAAATCCAGTTCCGGGGGCAGGTTTTCCAGCTCCCGCAGGGCATCCACATATTCCTGAGGGGCGTTTTCTTTCTGCCCCGCAATGGCTTTTCGCAGATTGTCGGTGACCCGGCGGTAGTACTCCTTGGTTTCGGGGCCGGGATTTTCCAGCAGGGCAGGAGGGAAGTACCACTGGCCCACGGTGAGGTTGTGGCCGGGGTCCCACCAGACCTCCATAACGGTGTAGAGGAACCGTCCATCCCGCACCACGGTTTCTTCCGCGATGCGCCAGCCCCGGTCGGTGATATACCGGCGCAGCAGCGGTGCCTTGGACTGGCACTGCAGCACCAGCCGATACTTGCTGTCCTTCAGCCAGTGGGCAGCGCCCAGAATGGAAATGATGGTGTCGCCGCCCATACCGGCGCAAACCAGCACATCAAAATCTCTGGGAATGCTCTGCACACCGTCGGAGAGATAGCATTTCATTTTATCGGTGAAGCCGTATTTTTCCACATTCCGCTCCGCGGCGGACAGAGGTCCCGGCACAATGTCCGAAGCGATAACGCTGCTGGCGATCCCCTGCTGCAGCAGCCAGATGCCCAGATAGCCGTGATCCGTGCCCACATCCGCCACCCGGTCACCGGGGGAGATGAAGTTGCAGCAGGTCAGCAGCCTGGGAGAGAGAGAAATATTCATAGTAGCCTCCAAAAAGTATGCCGCCGGGAAATTTCCCGGCGGCTGCTTTCATTAGTTCTTCTGTGCCTGATCGGCCTCGTAAGCCTCCAGGAAATGGTTCAGCTGCTTCAGGAAAGACTCGCAGTCAATGCCGTGGACCATGCAGGCTTCTTCCACAGTCTCACCACGGGAAGAGGGGCAGCCCAGGCAGTGCATGCCAATGGCAAAGAACAGAGGCGCAGCCTGGGGTGCGATATCCAGCACATCGCCGATGATAGTTTCTTTTTCAATCTTAACAGCCATAATAATGACCTCCTGTTACAAATCTTTTCCGTATTATAACCCCTATGCATGAAAAAAACAAGAGGGAAACGCGAAAAAGCTGCTATGGCGTGGCTTGTTCCATAAATAAATAATCATCCATCCATGTGAAAGGATATCCGGAGGAATCGGCTTTCTCCATTTTTCTGTCATCCTGAGCAAGCCGCGAAGCGGCGCGTCGAAGGATCCGCATTTCCCACTGTAAAGCCACGGATTCTTCGACTCCGCATCTGACGATGCTTCGCTCAGAATGACACGCTGAAATAACGCATCTGCCTGTTGGGGTGTTGCCAATGGCCGCCCCTACGGGAGTGGAAGAGAGAATATCTGCTAACTTTACCAAACTAAAGCGGTAAAGCAGTGGCGGATTTGTGCAAGCATCCAAATGATGGAAAAATGCGAAATAACACTTTACAACTTTAGCGAAGTAAAGTATAATCCAATCATCAAACAGCTCCCCAAGAGGATGCGAAAGGAAGGTTAATTATGAAAAAGGTTATCTGCTTGATTCTGTCCGTTCTGATGCTCGCCACTTGTTTTGCTGGCTGCGGGGCAAAGGAAAATTCCGATCTGGCCGCCATTAAGAAGGCCGGTAAGATTGTGGTTGGTATTACCGAATATGAGCCCATGGATTTCAAGGACGAAAACGGTAACTGGACCGGCTTCGACGCTGAGTTCGCTCAGCTGTTCGCCAAGGAGCTGGGTGTGGAATGTGAGTTCTTCGTAATCGCTGACTGGGGCAAGAAGTTCTACGAACTGGAAACCAAGAACATCGACGCTGTGTGGAACGGCATGACCATCACCGAGGAAGCAAAGACCAATTCCAGCGTTTCCGATCCCTATGTTGTGAATGCACAGGTTCTGGTTATGAAGGCCGATGTGGTTGCCAATTACGCCGATGCCGCCAGCCTGAAGGATCTGAAGGTAGCCGTGGAGAACGGCTCTGCCGGTCAGAGCGCAGCCGAAGCAGCAGGCGTCACCGACCTGATTCTGGTAGCTGACCAGGCCGCCGCCCTGATGGAAGTGAAGGCCGGTACCTCTCAGGCCTGCGTCATCGACATTACCATGGCCAACGCTATGACCGGCGAAGGCACCAACTACGCAGACCTGGCCGCAGGCATCAGCCTCACCAGTGAAGAGTACGGTGTTTCCTTCCGCAAGGAATCCGACCTCACCGCAAAGTTCAACGCCTTCATGGATAAGCTGATCGCAGATGGCACCCTGCAGGCCCTGGCAGAAAAGTACAGCCTGACCCTGGCCAAGTAAGAAAATGAAAAAAACCGCAAGGGAGGGCGCTGCCCTCCCTTGCAAAGTGACTGGATACCGAGGTGACCGTGATGTTTTTACCCGTGACACTGCAGCTGCTCCAAGGCTTTGGCGAAACACTGAAGGTGTTCGTCCTGACATTGGTATTTTCCATTCCTCTGGGCCTGGTGGTCTGCTTTGGCTCTATGTGCCGGTTTAAGCCATTGCAGTGGCTGACCCGCTGCTTTATCTGGATCATTCGCGGCACCCCTTTGATGCTCCAGCTGATCATCGTATTCTATGGCCCCGGCCTGATCTTCGAACTGCCGGCCATGCCCCGTCTGACTGCCACCTTGCTGGCATTCTCCATTAACTACGCCTGCTATTTCTCCGAAATCTACCGGGGCGGCATCGAGGCCATCCCCCAGGGGCAGTATGAAGCGGGACAGGTGCTGGGCATGACCCGCAGCCAGATCTTTTTCAAGGTTGTGCTGCTGCAGGTCATCAAGCGCATCCTGCCTTCCATGAGCAATGAGATCATTACCCTGGTGAAGGACACCGCCCTGGCGAGAATGATCGGCATTTATGAAGTGATCTGGGCAGGCGAAGCCTTTATCAAGAAGGGCCTGATCTGGCCTCTGTTCTACACAGGCGTGTTCTACTTGCTCTTTAACGGTGTACTTACGGTGCTTCTGGGCAAGCTGGAAAAGAAACTGAACTATTTTAGAGGGTGAGAATATGTCGGTATTGGAAGTAAGAAATATGAAAAAACGCTTCGGCAAGACCGATGTTCTCAAAGGCATCAGCTTTTCCCTGGAGGAGGGGCAGGTGGTAGCCATCATCGGCTCCTCCGGCAGCGGCAAGACAACCCTGCTGCGGTGCCTGAACTTTCTGGAAACCCCCGATGAAGGCCAAATCACCGTAAGCGGCAAGGAACTGGCCTACAAAGGCGTGTCCGACAGCCAGATCCGGGAAAACCGGCTGCATTTCGGCCTGGTGTTCCAGAACTTCAATCTGTTCCCCCAGTACACCGCTCTGGAAAATGTGATGCTGGCGCCCCAGCTTCTGCAGCTGGGTACCAAAGACCAGATCGCCCAAACCGCAACGAGCCTTTTGGCCCAGGTGGGGCTTTCCGAGAAGCTGAATTCCTATCCCTGGCAGCTGTCCGGCGGCCAGCAGCAGCGTGTGGCCATTGCCCGGGCTCTGGCCATGAAGCCCCATGTGCTGTGCTTCGATGAACCCACCAGCGCCCTGGACCCGGAGCTTACCGGCGAAGTGCTGCGGGTCATCCGGGATCTGAAAAAGGAAAACACCACCATGATCGTGGTAACCCATGAAATGGAGTTTGCCAGATCCGTGGCGGATGTGGTAATCTATATGGCGGACGGTGTCATTGAAGAAATGGGCGATCCCCAGCAGGTTTTCGCCAATCCCACCAGTGAGAAGCTGAAGGCATTCCTGCGCACGACCCGTGAGGAGATGGATCTATGACGAAAGAAGAAAAAATTCAGCATCTGTACCAGACGATTTTGAATCTGGAAAGTGAAGAAGCCTGCGCGGCATTCTTTGAAGACCTTTGTACCAATAAGGAAGTGGAGCAGATGGCAGAGCGCGCTTACGCCGCCAGACTGCTGATGGAGGGCAAGACCTACAGCCAGATCATCGCCCAGGCAGATATCTCTTCTGCCACATTGAGCCGGGTCTCCCGGTGCGTCCAGTATGGCAAAGGCTATTCCAGTGTTCTGAAAATGAAATAAAGAAAGGCACGGTTTACACCGTGCCTTTTTTCAGTCCTCCAGAATTCTGCCGTCGGTGGAGATGGTCACCACCTGCCAGGGGATGAACTTGCCGCTTGCCTGCAGCGCCTTCTTCACGGCAAACTCGATGCCGCCGCAGCAGGGAACTTCCATCCGTACCACCGTTACGGAGCGAATGTCGTTGTGCTTCAGAATCTCTGTCAGCTTTACGGAATAATCCACACTGTCCAGCTTGGGACAGCCCACCAGGGTCACATGCCCCTGGATGAAGTCCTGATGGAAATTGCCGTAGGCATAGGCGGTGCAGTCCGCGGCGATCAGCAGCTTGGCACCGTCCAGCCAGGGGGCTTTGATGGGAGCCAGTTTGATCTGCACCGGCCACTGCCGCAGCTGGGATTCCACAGGCGCTGCCGCAGCGGGCGCGGTCTGCCGCGGCATAGTTTTGGCTGCGGAGCCGGGGCATCCCCCGGAAGGACAGCTGTGTGTTTTCTTATTTGCCAGCACCGCGGCTTCATCATAGGCAGCGGCTTCCCGCTCCACGAAGGTAATGGCCCCGGTGGGGCAGGTGGGCAGGCAGTCCCCCAGGCCGTCGCAGTAGTCATCCCGCAGGAGCTTAGCCTTGCCGTTTACCATGCCGATGGCACCTTCGTGGCAGGCCTTGGCGCAGGCACCGCAGCCGTTGCACAATGCTTCGTCGATCTGAATGATTCTTCTGACCATATCAGGCGCTCCTTTCTTTCTGGGATTCCATAACCCGCATCATCTGCTCGTACATTTCATCCCCCACGCATTGCCGGGCGTATTGGCACCACTGCACACAGCTGAGGGTATCGTTGTAGGCCACAAAACCGCAGTGCTCGCAGGGCATCTGGGTGTCGATGGAAAACAGTTCAATTTCATGTCCGCACTGGGGGCAGACCTTTTCAATAATCGTAGGGGTCTTGGGCTTGGCTTGGCATCCGTGCATAATCATAAGGTTACCTCCTTGTTCCTCTGGCAGCATCGCTGCCTTGACTTTGTAGCTGTATTATACTATACTCAAGACAATGAGAATGTTGGAAATCCAACAAAGGAGGAAGTTATGGAAAAATATTTTGATCTTTTGATGGCAAATCCTCTCTTCGCAGGAATCAGCCGGGAGGAACTGGCCTCCATGCTCAGCTGCCTCAATGCCCGGGCCACCCAGGTCAAAAAGGGCGACCCGGTGTTTCTGGAGGGGGATGCCGCAGGGTTCATCGGCATTGTGCTTTCCGGTGCCGTGCGGATCGTCCGGGACGATTACTATGGCCAGCGTTCCTTCCTGACCCAGGCAGAGCCCGGGGACATTTTTGCCGAGGCCTATGCCTGCGCGCCTGTGGAAACCATGCCCATCAGCGGCTATGCCGCAGCAGACAGCCAGGTGATGCTGCTGTCTGCCCGGAAGATGCTTACCGTCTGCACCAACGCCTGTGGCTTCCATAACCGGCTGGTGAAGAATCTGCTGGCGGTGGTGGCGGAAAAGAATCTGCTTCTGAGCCGGAAGATCCAGTTTATGTCCCAAAGGACTACCCGGGAAAAGCTGCTGGCCTACCTGCTGGATCAGGCCAAGCAGCACGGCAGCGACGAATTTACCATAGCCCTGGATCGGCAGGCCCTGGCGGATTACCTGGGAGTGGAGCGCAGCGCCATGTCCGCGGAACTGAGCAAATTGCGCCGTGACGGTGTGCTGGAAGCTGCCGGTGCCCGTTTTCGACTGCTGAACAAAAATCTATGAAAAAGTTGGAATTTTCCGGTTTTTTCGGTAAATTTTCGGTAAAGACGGAGTTTTTAGCAAAAATCCCTTGATTTATCGGGAGATTGATGGTAATATACGGGATACTGATATTGTGCGTTTCTGTGCGCACACGGCGCTTGCCGCCGGAAACCGATGGAAAACCCCACATGAGGAACTGTCATGGAAGAGAAAAAGATACAAAACAATGAAGAAATGGAGATTGACCTCCAAAGACTGTTTACCGTACTGCTGAATAAAGCCTGGCTGATGGGCCTGGTGGCTGTGGTCTGTGCGGTGGTGGTGCTTTTGGGAACCGTGTTCCTGATCGCCCCCACTTACCAGTCTTCCGCTATGTTCTATGTCAATAACTCGGATGTATCCCTGGGTGAAGCATCTTTGAGTATCAGCACCGGTGATATCAGCGCGTCCCGCGGCCTGGTCAAGTCTTACATTGTCATTCTGAAGACCAGAGAATCCATCAACGCTGTGATTGACTATGCGGGCGTGAAACGCTCTTACGGCGAAGTGAGAAATATGATTACGGCGGCAGCTGTGGATGACACGGAAATTTTCCGGGTAACCGTTACCAGTGAGGACCCTCTGGAGGCTGAGCGGATCGCCAACGCCATTGCCTATATCCTGCCCAAGCGGATTTCCAGCATTATCGAAGGCACTTCTGCCAAGATCGTGGATTCCGCTGTGGTGGCATCCGGCCCCAGTGCGCCCAACTACACCCGAAATGCCATGCTGGGCTTTGCCCTGGGCCTGCTGCTGACTGCGGCCTATCTGGTAATCCGGGAACTGGTGGATGTGACCATCCGCAATGAAGAGGATGTGGCAAAGGCCTGCCGTTACCCGGTGCTGGCCATGGTGCCGGACATGGAAGGGCAGCCCAAGGGCAGCTACTACCGCTATGATAAGCGCCACGCCTACAGTAAGGCCAAGACCCCTGCCAAACAGGAGAAAAAGACAACACTGGTGGGCAATGTCAGTTTTGTCGCGTCGGAAGCTTACAAGCTGCTGCGTACCAAGCTGCAGTTCTCCTTCGCGGATGAGAAAAACTGCCATGTGATCGGTGTGTCCAGCGCCCTTACCGGCGAAGGCAAGAGTATTTCTTCCGCAAACCTGGCCTACACCATTGCCCAGCTGGGCAAGCGTGTGCTGCTGATCGACTGCGATATGCGCCGTCCTGCCCAGGCAGAGTATCTGCCTGTGCGCAGAGCCCCCGGCCTTTCCGATTACCTCACCGGCCAGATCCAGGCGGATCAGCTGCTGCAGTACTGCGGCATTCCGGGCAATGAGAACGCATTCCATGTGATTGCTGCAGGCCGTATGCCCCCCAACCCCATGGAACTGCTGAGCTCCGCCCGTATGGAGCGCCTGGTGCGGCATCTGCGTGAGAAGTATGACTATGTGATTTTTGACCTTCCCCCTGTGGGCGAAGTGGGCGATGCCCTGGCAGCAGCCAAGCTGACCGACGGTATTTTGCTGGTGGTTCGCCAGAACTACTGCGATACCCAGTCGCTGAATGCCGCCATCCGGCAGTTTGCCTTTGTGGAAGCCAAGATCCTGGGCATTGTGTTCAACTGCATTATTGAGGAGAGCACACGCTACGGCTACCGGCAGTATAAGCGCTACTACAAGCGCTACCATAAGTATTACCGCCGCTACTATCAGCCCAGATCCAATGGGGCAAAGGCCGAAAAGCCCGTGAAGGAAGAAAAGCCTGTGCAGGAAGAACAGCCCGTGCAGGCAGAACAGCCCGTGCAGGCAGAACAGCCCGTGCAGGCAGAGCAGCCCGTGCAGGCAGAGCAGCCTGTGCAGGAAGAAAATCCTGTAACGCAAGAGGAAACTTCCCCGCAGCCCCAGTAAAAATCCGGCTATCCGTTCTATGTTTAGTTCGTGTTCAGAATGGAGTGAAATACATGAGAAGATTGATTGGCATTCTGGCAGTGCTGCTCTGTCTGGCGATTCCCGCTATGGCGGCAGAGAGCAGCTTTGTGCCCAGCATCGATTATAAGGACGGCCCCGAAATCGAGGACGCCGAAATGGACGATGAGGATGTTGTTCCCTGCCTGGTGATTACCTCTATCCCCGAGGCCAGAGAGAAAACCACCGATATTCACCAGGAAGACAGAGATAAGCTGCTGGAGGTCTATGAACAGCTGACCAGCGGCCAGATGGTTCTGCCCCTGGAGGGTGAGTATGTGATCCGGGAACTGGTGGATGTGAGCTTCATAATCCCCTGCGATGAGCAGCATACCCATAAAGAGCAGCTGGCTAAGGATGGTGTCACCCTGGATATCACCTTTGACCTGGGCATTGCCCCTGACGAAACAGTGATTGTCATGGTCTATGTGGACGATCAGTGGGTGCCTGTGGAAATCGTCAATAACGGCGACGGCACCGTCACCGGCCCCTTTGAGGATATCTGCCCTGTGGTTTTCTGTGTCAGAAGCGAGCTGCCCCCTGCGCAGACCGGTGATATTGCCGGCCAGAATCTGATTTTGTGGATGGTGCTGATGGCAGTATCTTTGGCAGCTGTGGTTGTTCTGCTGATGAACCGCAGAAAGTTTATGCGCTGATTCCCAATACAAGGAACACAGGTGAAACTATGAACAGAAGAAAGACCTTAAGAAGCTTTGTGTATTTCTGCCTCATTCTGATCCTGGTGCTTGTGATGCTTTACAGTGGGCTCCGGATCCTGGAGTCCACTGTTTTACATTCCGGCAGTGGGGAGACAGAGCAATACCAGTCCAGAACCATCGTCAGAGACGGTGTGCAATACTATCCCCGGCAGGATATTACGGTGGTGATGGTGCTGGGCATTGATGAAAGCGGCCCTATGGAATCCAGCGGCAGCTATATGAACAAGGGCGCGGCAGATGTGGTGCTGCTGGCTGTGTTTGATGAAGCGGATCAGACCTGCGATGTTTTGCAGCTGAACCGTGACACCATGCTGCAGATGCCCGTGCTGGGTCTGGGGGGCAGAAAGGCAGGCACCTTCTTCGGACAGCTTGCCCTTTCCCATACCTACGGCACCGGTTTGGCTGACAGCTGTGAGAACACCATGGAGGCGGTTTCCGAGTATCTCGGCGGCATTACCATCGACCATTATGTGGCTATGAATATGGACGCCATTGCCATTATGAATGATGCGGTGGGCGGCGTTACGGTGGAAGTCACCGATGATTTCTCCCAGGTAGATCCCACCATCGGCAAGGGCCGGGTGACCCTAAACGGGCAGCAGGCGACGCATTTTGTCCGCAGCCGCCAGGGTGTGGGCGATCAGCTGAATGTATCCCGTATGGCCCGGCACCGGGAATATGCCATGGGCTTCCTGGAAGCGTTCCGGGCTGCCCGGAAGTCCTCTGCCGGATTCCTGGCGGAGACCTATGAGACGATGCTTCCCTACATGGTTACGGACTGCACGGTCAACACCATTTCCGGCTTCCTGGACCGCTACGGGGAGTATACGGTGAACCCGCCGGTGACCCCTGTAGGCGAAAGCGTGATGGGCGAAGAATTCTACGAATTCTATGCCGATGAAGCGCAGCTGGATGCCCTGATCCTGGACCTGTTCTTCGCCCCGAAACAATAAACGAAAAAGCTGCCGCATCCGCGGCAGCTTTTTTGTGCTTATTTGTTTCTCTTGTGGTAATCCGCATCCACATTGCGTTTCCAGTCTGCGGCCAGAGGTGCCTCGCAGACACGAACCCGGTGAATGGCTTCGTTGACGGATTCATAGATCACCTCGGTGCCCTGGGCATCTGCATGGTAGTTGGCGGCGAAATCCGCGTCAATGCCGAAGCGGGCGGCTTCTGCGGCGGCATCAATATTGGCACCCAGGAACAGGAATTCCCAGCCGTACTTCTCTTTCTGCCGCCGGATCATGTCCTTGACCCGATCATAGGAATATTTGCGGCTGGCGTTTTCCATGCCGTCGGTGGTAATCACAAAGAGGGTCTTTTCCGGGCGATCCTCTTCCCGGGCGTACTTATGGACATTGCCGATGTGATGAATGGCGCTGCCCACGGCATCCAGCAGGGCGGTGGTGCCCCGGACATAGTAGTCCTTGCGGGTCATGGCGGGGACCTTGCGCACATCCACCCGGTCGTGAATCACTTCCCGCGCATGGTCAAAGAGTACCGTGCTGATCAGAGCTTCCCCTTCTTCTGCCCGTTGCTTTTGAATCATGGCGTTGAAGCCGCCGATGGTGTCGGCTTCCAGGCCGCTCATAGAGCCGCTGCGGTCCAGGATAAAAACGATCTCAGTCAAATTTTTCTTCATAATAAAACCTCCTGTCATGCTGTGTGTTTGTTTCTTACACCTACATAATAGGAGGTTTTGCGGTTTATTTGGTCAACCGCCAGGGGACTTTTGCCGCTACAGGTACGGCTTGAATGCGTTTCGCATTTTGATAACAAGGTCAATGATCTTGTTCATAAGCTGGGGATAATTCTGCTGGGCCTTAAAATCCAAACCCGGAATGTAGGTGCAGACGCTCGATGCTTTTTTATCATCCAATCTGTACCAGGAAAGCGCGAAGCCCAAGGAAGCTTCAATTTGATCTTTTTTTGCGTATAGGGAATCGAAAAGCTCTTTGCTGTCTGTAATCCAAAGACCAACACGAACCTTGTGCTCTTTATTTACAAGATCAATGGTAATAGAGGCTTCCGAAGAACCGATCGCTACGGAATACCAATGATCGGTTGAGGCTTTTCTTTTGTTAAAAGGTTTGCCCTTTAACTCAAGAACATCATTAAACTGCGTCCAGAATTCCAGGCGGTAGCGCTGTGTCTCATTTAAGTCTGTGTTTTTTGCAACGGCCTTTACAGTTTTGGCAAAATCATTTGGCTGCTCGATGATTTTGAACATGGGAGCGGGATCGGAATCCCCAATTTTATAGGCGTGAACTTCCAGCAGGAAGAAGGAAATCTCATCATCCGTGTGCTTATTCAGCCATTCAATGGCGCTGGCATGTTCATCCCGGGCGGAAGAAACCACCCAAACCACAACAGCGGCATCTAGGCCGGATGCGTATGTAATGATTTTTCCAAGATGGTCGTGGTTGGTAGGTTCCAGCTGATTCTCAATCAACACAATTTTGCCAGTGAGTTCATCCTTGCAAAGAATGTCGCAGCGGTAGCTTCCAACAAATTTCTCTGTTTCCACATCGGTCAGAGATAGGTTCAGCGTATCGCCCAATTCCTGAATGTTTTCCTCGGAAGCCAGCCATTTTGAAAAATCGTACTGTTCATGCTTCCAGACGGTCCGGATATCTATTTCCTGAAGTTTTCCGAGCTTCATGTTATTTCCTCCTTAATAAGGCTGCTGCGCCCAATTTTGCATCCGTGTTATTCGCTTTCCAGAAGTTCCATCGCCTGCCGGTATTTTTCTATCCGTGCCAGCGTGCGCGCATCCACATGCTCCAGCCGGGTGATATCGCTGTTGTGCCGCAGGTCGGCCAGCTTGACGGCCCGTGCCAGGGGATTGGCTTTGATCTTTGCCACATAGTCCATGTAGGGAATGGCGGGATCGTGGGTCATCAGGGCCAGCGCTTCCAGCACTTTTTGGGGAAAGCCCATGCGCGCAAGATCGGCCAGGGTATAGGGGGTATCTTCCACCACATCGTGCAGCAGCGCCAGAACCGTGGTGTCCTCGTCAAGCATTTGTTCTGCCAGATGGAACGGGTGGAACACATAGGGCATGCCGCCCTTATCCAGCTGATCCCTGTGTGCCTGAAAGCACAGGCGCAGCGCCATTTTGGTTGCGGGGGTGTAGAGCATACCCAGTCCCTCCCCGTTACGCCCCCAGCAGAGGCTGGTCAAATTCATACAGCGCCATGTTGATCTCAATGATGTTATAGTTGCGCTGCTGGATGAAATAGCGGATGATCAGATCGAATTTGCTGCTGTTGGTCAGGGCGAAGCCTGCCCTGCCGATCAGATCCCGGGTATCCGCCAGATCCAGCTCCAGAGCGATAGCCAGGGCAATGGCTGTGGCCTTGGTGGGCTTGTAGTGGGGGTTGTTGCGGATCTTGGAAAAGTGCTGCTTGGAGAGATTGGCCCGCTTGTAGATGACGGAATCCTTCTTGCCGCTCTCATCGATGCGCCGCAGGAGCGCTTCTGTAAAGCCCATATCCTCCTGCTGCAGGATTTCCTCCAGCGACATAGCCTTGGGCACGGGCATAGACCGGTAGGCAGTGCATTCTTCCATCACCATTTCGGTTGCCTGACACATGGGGGGCATTTCCCGGCGGTACCGGGAATCGCTGCGGGCGGCGGCGTAGTTGTCATCAATATAGCTGGCAACACGGTCAAACAGCTGCTCCGACAGCCGGAAAGCGGCATTGTCGAAGACCACCAGATAGATCTGCATCTCATGCTCCGTCAGGAACGCGCTGAAAGCGGCAATGGCGATCTGCAGCGCCTTATCTTTTGGGAAGCCGTAGTTGCCGGTGGAGATCAGGGGGAAGGCAACGGAGCGGCAGCGGTATTGCAGCGCCAGAGCCAAAGAATTGTCATAACAGCTGCGCAGCAGCGCTTCTTCATTCTGGGTGCCGTCAGTCCAGACAGGCCCCACGGTGTGGATCACATACTTTGCCTGCAGACCGTAGGCGGGGGTAATGGCCGCCTGACCTCTGGGGATACTGCCGATTTTCTGCCGTGCTTGCAGCAGTTGGGGACCGGCCTTGGTATGGATTCTGGCATCGGTTCCGCTGCCGATCACAGGCTGCGGGTTGGCGGTGTTTACGATGGCATCGGCGTTCATGTGGGTAATATCGTTTCTGACAATGGAAAAGGGCATAGCGTCACCTCCATACTGTCATTATAGCAGAAAAATCTGCCCGGCGCAATGGCCGGGGATTTTGCGAAAATGGACTGGCAGCGGTGAATATGGTATCACCATGGAGGTGGAACCTATGTTTAGCGGTATTTGGCTGATACTCAGCGGCCTGCTGTATTCTCTGCAGCTGCAGACAGGCAACTTTCCCAAGCCACTTACGGAGCAGGAGGAGCGGCATTATCTGGAATTGGCAGCCCAGGGGGATCTGGAAGCCAGAAATATTCTCATCGAGCGCAACTTGCGTCTGGTGGCCCATATCATGAAAAAATATTACGCCCAGACATCGGACCAGGAAGACCTGATTTCCATCGGCACCATCGGTCTGATCAAAGGAATCAGCACATTTGACGCGTCCAAAGGGGCACGGCTGGGCACCTATGCGGCCCGTTGTGTAGAAAATGCTATCCTCACACCAACACCTGAAAAAAGCCGCCCTTGTAGGGGAGGCTCTTGAGCCTCCCGCCCGACTTCCATACGCAGCACCGATTTTCCACCTGTAGGGGCGAGCAGTGCTCGTCCGCTACCCGCCGAATTCCATACGCATCTCCCCCTACGAAATCCCCTGCTTTTTCGCATCATCCATCACCGCATCCAGAAGCGCCAGCTTTTGCTCTGTGGGGCAGGAAAGGGCCAGGATTTCCCGTATCACCGCATCCGCATGAACCTGTGCAATGCCTTTGGCCAGGGCTTCCTTTGCGGCATCGGTGTCCGGGGGGAAGACGGTAAGCCGGATCGGGGCAGATTTTCTCATAGCGCACACCTCCTGAGCAAGGCTATGCGCACCCGCGTCGGGTGTTGCACCGGGGGTAAAAATATGCTACAATGAAAAAAACAGCGCCGGGCATCCCCCGGCCGGAGGACAGGAACGCCTATGATCATCGATTTTCACACCCATATTCTCCCCGGCATAGATGACGGCAGCGCCGATCTTGCCCAGTCTGTTGCCATGCTGCGGATGGAGGCGGAGCAGGGGATCACCCATGTGGTGGCAACGCCCCATTTTTATGCCGGTCATCACACGCCGGAAGTGTTTCTGCAAAACCGGGACGCGGCGGAAGCCGCCCTGCGTCAGGAGATGGCAAAGCACAGCGGCCTGCCCCAGCTGCATGTGGGGGCGGAGGTTTCGTTTTTCCGGGGCATGAGTGATTCCCAGCAGCTGGAGCAGCTGGCCATCCGGGGAAGCAGCTGCATCCTGATCGAGATGCCCCTGCCGCCCTGGAGCGATGCCCATTACCGGGAACTGGAAGCCATCCGGGAAAAGCGGGGCCTGACCCCCATAATCGCCCATATTGACCGCTATATCGCCCCGTTCCGTACCCATGGGATTCCGGCGCGTCTTGCGCAGCTGCCGGTGCTGGTGCAGGCAAACGCCGGTTTCTTCCGGGAGTGGCCCACCGCATCCATGGCGCTGCGGCTTCTGCGCCGTGGGCAGATCCACCTGCTGGGCAGCGATTGCCACAATACGGATTCCCGTAAGCCCGACCTGGGGGCAGCGGTGCAGATCATACGCCGTAAGCTGGGGCCGGAGGCTATAGAGCGCCTGAATGCCTGGGGAGAGTCTGTGCTGTAAAAGTTTCTTATGCGGTTAAAATCTGGTAAAGGTGCCGGTAAATGCAAAAAAAACGGTTGCATTTTGACAGGCACCGTGCTACAATCATGCCGCAAGATGTTTTGCGGGGATACCTGCACAGCATCAAAAAGATCACGGCCTAGCCGCGATACAAACTATTTTTGAAAGGAACTGATTCCAATGAACATGTTCAAGAAGAACGGCGGCTTCACTCTGGTTGAGCTGATTGTCGTCATCGCTATCCTGGCTATCCTGGCCGGTATCGCTGTCCCCGCTTACTCCGGCTACATCACTAAGGCTGAGCAGGCCGCTGATGTCCAGATGCTGAGCCCCATCGCCACCGCTGCACAGGGCGTGGCTATCGAGAAGGGCGCTACTGTTTCCGCTATTTCTGTTGATGAGAACGGCAATGTGTCTGTCACCGCTGCTGATGCCGAGGGCGCTGATGTTTCTATCACCAGCGATGAGGTTACCGAGCTGACTGGCGAGCTGACCTTCAGCGATGCTTTCGATGGCGCTGAGTGGGCCGACGGCAAGTGGGAGCTGAACTAATCTCTGAAATTACATAGCGTAGTTTACCCCGTTCGGTTTTCCCGAACGGGGTTTTTCCTTCCCCGCCCCTGCGAATTCCATACGCCCAAGGCTCCCCTGTGTAAGAGGAGCTGTCAGCGCAACGCGCTGCCTGAGGGGTTGTCCGAATTCCATACGCAGAATCAACTTCCCCCGTAGGGCGCTTCCTTGGTCCCGCCGCATCCGACTTCCCCAAAAGGTTACGGATTCTTCGACTCACTCCGTTCGCTCAGAATGACAGAAAAAAGAGGAAAGCCAATTCTATCTCTGTCGTCCTGAGCAAGCGCAGCGCGCCGAAGGACCCGCATCCCCATTACCCAGGTGCAACATTGTAACCCGGTAACGGGAGGCTCAAGAGCCTCCCTTACTGAGCGCTATTGTAGGGGAGGGTCTTGAGCCTCCCGCCCGTCTCCCTAACAGCACAGGCCGCAACAAAACGCACAAGCCTCCAATCCCCACCCGTCATTCTGAGCAAGCGCAGCGCGCCGAAGAATCCGTCCCCCAAGAGAACGGGTCCTTCGACTGCGCGCCGATGGCGCTCCGCTCAGGACGACAGAGGAACCAACAACATTTCCCCCTTCCACCCGTCATTCTGAGCATAGCGAAGAATCCGTCCCCCATTTTCCCAAACCGGTAAACTTTCAGTTAAGGAAAATATGGAGAAACCTTACTTTACAGGAAACAATCTTGACTTACAGGGAGATATATGGTATCATTGCGACGAAATAATTCCCTGCCGTAGGAATACCATACAGATTTTGGAAAATTCCCATAGCGGGGCACCGTAAACAGCCATGTTTACGGCGACAATTATTAGCCCGCGTCTTTTTCCTGCATCCGTTTTCATAGCCGGATGCGTGCAGGAGCCGCGGGCGTAAGAAACAGGGCAAAAGCCCAAAACAAGGAGGATATTCTATGAAACTCATGAGAAAGAACGGCGGTTTCACTCTGGTTGAGCTGATCGTCGTCATCGCAATCCTGGCTATCCTGGCCGGTATCGCAGTGCCCGCTTACAGCGGCTACATCAAGAAGGCTGATAAGGCTGCCGACCTGCAGCTGCTGGCCGCAGTCAACGAGTCTTTCCAGGCAGCTTGCGTGGCTGAGGGCACTACCGCTGCCGAAATTGAAAGTGCATCTCTGACTTGGAATGGCGCCAAGGTTGTTGGTATTTCTAGCCCTGCCGAGCTCGACTCTGCTTTCAAGATGTTCTATGCAGGCAACGAAGGCACCGAATTCAAGGTCCTGGCAAACAAACTGGTGTTTGCAAACGGCGTATTCGCAGAAATGGGCAGCGGCCTGGCCAATGTTATGGATGCTCTGCTGGGCGACACCACTCTGTCCGCCTCCATCCAGGCAGTTAAGGACTCCGCTTTCCACACCATTGGCTACGATAAGCTGGCCGGTCAGATCGACAATGCTTCCGGTATGATGGCAGAGCTGGGTGCAGATGAAACCTCCAGCTTCTATAACCTTCTGAACAGCGCTGCTAACCAGGAGACTATGTTGAGCTTCTTTGGCAGTGAAGAAGAAGTTATGGCGCTTGGTCTGCAAAAGGTTGAGATGCTGAAGAAGGATCCTGCCTATGCAGGCAAGACTGATGAAGAACTGTCTGCAATCGCAATGAACCAGATGCTGGCAAATACCGCTGTTCTGACTGCTGCACAGAATAGCACTGCTGTCAATGATACTTTCATCAGCAATTTGGCCAACGGCAGCGCAATTGACGCACTGCGGGCAACCACTGACGGCGGTGAAGCTACTGCCGATACCGTTGCGCAGGCTGCATTTGCTTACGCAATGTACACCTCTTACAAGAACAGCAAGGGTGAAGATGTTTCCGGCGAAGTGAATCTGCTGGATGTGTATAATACCCTTGAGAGTGACGATTTCAAGAACAACTATATGACCAGTGCGCAGTTTACCGCCGATAAGGATGGTTATATGGGTGCTATGGATCTGATTTCCGCCGGCGCAAACAATTCTGATGGCAATGTTGCCAATGACATTCTGCTGAACGGTTTCAACAGCAGCGAGCTGGTTGCTCTGATGCAGGGCCTTACCAAGTAATTCTGATCAGGAAAGTTGATACTGTGAATAACTCTCGGCGCAATCGGCAGCACGCCGATTGCGCCGAAGTTTTAAAACCGCAAGCGATTCATAACATTTATCAAAATGCACCCCAATAGGTGCAGCGTGGGATAATGCTGCGCCATGGCGCGCCGAATGTACGCGCGTCCTATGGCACACTGACCCACACAAGAATATCCCGCAGGGATATAAGGAGGTATATTATGCTTTCTAACACATGGAGACGCTGCTTGTCTTTCCTTATGGCAGTGTTTATGGTCGTTTCCCTGATGCCTGTTTCCGCACTGGCAGCGGACGAGGAATCTCATGACCATAGCCACGAGGTTGATGGGCAGGCAGACATCGTTGCGGCGGAAGATCCCGTTGCAACGGAAGCGCATTCTGTTCCTTCCAATCCTTTGATTGCGGAGTATCAGGAACGAATTGACACCGTACTCTCCAGCTACTTCAGCGGCGTGGAAATGACTGCTGAGGCAATTCAGGCAACGGTGGATGCCATGGACGAAATGACCTTCGCCAATTGGCTCTATCCCGATGTTCTCTATCTGGAAGAGGAACTGATATGGTCTTATGAAGATGGCAATCTTTCCGAAGCCGAAGTGACCTATATCGTTGATTCCAATCCCACCTTTGCGCTGGTCGCTGAAATCGTCTATGCAAAGGCTGCGCAGATGGAATTTGACGCGGGACTTTACACGACGATCAGTGTCTTGGATGACACTGTGTCTCTTACAGATACATCAAATAATATTGCCAATAACAGCGGTACGATTACTGCAACATGCAAAGGTAGTTTGTTTAGCGAAGGAAGCAATACTGTTACCATTACCAATGCTAGTGGAACAACAGGCACTTTGAGTTTTGTGTATAGTACCACGAATCAAAAAAGCTGCACAGTAGATGGTACTTCATCCACGAGTGGTACATTCAGCAAAACGATGGCTGCAGGGGCTTCCGTTACCATTGTTTTTAAATCCTCTGGTGGCATTGGTGCGAAAACAGCTACCCTCACCATAACCAATCTGACCTTTGAGGCTGCAGCTGCATCCTCTGATGTTACCTTTAATTATGACAGCGCTGCCGGTTCCGTTACTGTAGGCGGAACAGCTGTTGCTGCCGGTGGTACCGTTGAGATTGCATCTTCCGGTGGAGCGCTAAAAGCCACCGCAAAGAGCGGCGCGACCTTCCTTGGCTGGGTTGATGGAACGAACAAAGTGATTTCCACTGCTGCAGAATACACCCTGACACCCACGGCAGCTATGACTGTTCAGGCTGTGTTTGCAACCAGTGCAAAGGCATGGTTCCAGTGCCAAAATGGTACGGATATCTATCTTTATGATAATTTGAATACTGCTATAACCAAAGTTGCGTCCTATAGCAGTAAGGTCATTGTTCTTGCCAGCAACGGCACACTTTCTGCCGGTACATATACCATTCCTTCCGGTATTACTCTGCTGATTCCATACAATTCTGCGAATACATTGTGTACCACCCAACCTACCACCAGCGAGTCTGGCTTCTCGGCACCTACTGTATACCGCAAGCTGACTATGGCTGATGGTGCGAGCATTGTGGTCAATGGTGCCCTGAGCCTTTCTGCGACCCAGTCTTCCAGTAGTGCGATAAGCTCTCCGATTGGCGCTTGCAGCTTTATCCAGATGAACAGCGGCAGCACTATTACCGTCAACAATGGCGGTAATCTGTATGCCTGGGGCTACATTCAGGGCAGCGGCGCTGTGACTGTGGAAAGCGGCGGAACGGTCTATGAATGCTTCCAGATCATGGACTGGCGCGGTGGCGACAATACCACCAGTATGATCAATAATTCTCAGCGTGTATTCCCGTTCTCTCAGTATTATGTTCAGAATGTGGAAGTGCCTATGACACTGAAGGCAGGGGCTGTAGAAAAAGGCTTTATGTCTGTTAAAATTACTCTTGCCGGTATTCAGCCCGCTCCGGTCCCCTTTATTGGCGCAGATGGTATGTTCAATATTGTCAGCGGCTATGTTGTCAAGGACTATGATGAGAGTACAGGTCGACTGCTGATTGATGTGTATGGCAATCTTTCCTTGAAGAATCTTTCAATGTCCATGAAGCTTGCTTTGTTCGGCAGTACGACAATCAACTCCAGCAGCTACACCTTGCCCATTAACGGCAATATGACTGTTACCGTGCATAGTGGTACGACTACAATCACCCAGGATCTCGCTATGCAGCCCGGTGTAAGATTTATCGTAGGTGAAGAAGCATCTATCACATTAGGCGCTAATAACAAGATATTTATCTATGACTACGATGAGTGGATTGCAGGACAAAATGCGGATGCAGGAGCAGGTCCGTCCTTCTGTGGCAATTCCGATGTGGCGTATGTCAACCTGAAGTACCCCGCATCTGCCAAGACTGTGAGCGGCAGAGGCGACGATGCTTATATTGAAGTTAATGGCACTGTTGACCTGTCTGCGGGTGAAGTCTACACCACTACCGGCGGCGCTAACATTTGTGGTACCGGCAGCATTAAGCTGAAGGCCGGCGCAGAAACGAAAACTTATCAGGTAAAGTCTGAGGGTTCTGATAGTAAAACGCTTACCTATTATGATATCCCAATCACCTCCGCAAAGCTGAAGAATGCGGACGGTACCTACACCGAAACCGCTTCTGCAAGCGAAGCTACAACCTATAACAACTGCCCGACCTGCGGTGCATGGTATGTATCTGATAACGGTGGCACATGCGAGACTTGTGCTGTGTGCGCGCATGAGAATGTTACTCCTCACACTGCAGTTGAAGCTACCTGCACCAGCGCCGGTAACACCGCGTACTGGGCATGCCCCGATTGCGGCAAGTACTTCTCCGATGCAGCTTGCACCCAGGAAATCGCCGAAAATTCCTGGGTAACTCCTAATCTGGGCCACACCGCTGCAGGAACTTGGTCTTCTGATGGAACCAACCACTGGCACGCCTGCTCTGTATGTGGCGAACCGGCAGACGCTCCTGCGGCTCACAGCTGGTCCACCGCTTCTGATGGAACTAACCACTGGACTGCATGTACCGTATGTAATGCCGAGCAGGATGGCAGCAAGGTAGCCCACTCCGGCACCGACGACGGCGACTGCACCACCGCAGTTACCTGCGCCTGCGGCCATGTAATTACCGCAGCGAGGGACGCCCACATCGGCGGCACCGCAACCTGCACCGAACAGGCAGTCTGCTCCGTATGTTCTAAGCCCTACGGCACCAAGCTGCCTCACACCTACGAGGCTACCTTTACTTGGGCAGAGGATTACACTTGCGCTGTGAAGATCAACTGTAAAACCTGCGAGACCGTAAATGAAGAGCAGACTGCTAAGGTTGATGCCGAAACTACTCAGCCCAGCTGCTATCAGGACGGTAAGATTGTTTACAGCGCATCCTACACCTACGAAGGTACAACCTACACCGCTTCCGAAACCCCTACCAAGGTGCTGAAAGCAACCGATCAGCATAACTTCAGCCAGGACTACACCACCGAAGATGGTAAGCACTGGCAGGCATGTACTACCTCCGGCTGTCCTGCAAAGCAGAACGAAGATGACTGCTCCGGCGACACTGTCTATACGCATGTAGATGGCCACACGACCCACACTGCAGTTTCTACCTGTGGCGTATGTGGGGAGGAAATCAGCAACCAGACCCTTGACTGCGCAGACAGCGATGACGAGGATACCCTCTGCGATGATTGCGGATTCGACCTCCATGTCCACAACTTCGAGCGGCGTGGTACTTTGGTAACCCCAGGCAACTGCCAGACCGAAGCAACCTACAAGGGCAAGTGCGCTTGTGGCGCTGAAAGCGATACCGTAATCGTCACGGGCGAAAAGGATCCCGAGACGCACACCGGTAATACCGAGGTAAGAGGCAAAACTGACGCAACCTGTACTGTACCCGGTTACACCGGCGATACTCACTGCGCCGACTGTGATGTAAAGCTGGAAGACGGTAAGCCCCTTGCCGCTCTGGGTCATACCGAGGGCGCAGTGGTAGTTGAGAATGAAGTGGCAGCAACCTGCACCGCCGAAGGCTCTTACGACAGCGTTGTTTACTGCTCCGTATGTGGCGAAGAACTGAGCCGCGACACTGTGACCGTTGACAAGCTTGCTCATGCCTATGACGCAGTAGTGACCGCTCCCACCTGCACCGCAAAGGGCTACACTACTTACACCTGCTCCGCTTGTGGCGACAGCTATGTAGCTGATGAAACCGATATGGTTGACCACACTCCCGCAGAAGCAGTGAAGGAAAACGA
>JAFSEW010000028.1 GCA_017435525.1 Oscillospiraceae bacterium
CCGTGGGTGCGTTCATAACCGCATCTGCGGTGGTAGGGCAGAATACGCAAGGGATATAAATTCGACGAGCCTATAGGCTCAGCTAGTAATAGGCCCTAAGGGGGCCTGTGCAAACCACCGGCACGGCCGGTGGTTATGATTTCGCTGTGACAGGCTCGAAGGATCAAATTCAAGAAGCTTTTCTTTATAATGGTCATTTTACCCATTTAAAAATCAATCATTGATTGAAATTAAAACAACTAATTGATAATTGTCTATCCTCTGGATTGTGATAGAATATAGGTGCACCGGTGAATCACATTTTTAGGAGGAGCAAATATGCAACTCGAATTAGGAAACAATATTCGGCAGCTTCGCCGCCGGGATAAGAGAACTCAGGAGCAGCTTGCGGAAGCTCTGGGTGTGACCTCCCAGGCGGTATCCCGCTGGGAGTCGGGGGGAAGTTACCCGGATATGAATCTGATTCCCGCCATTGCCAATTTCTTTGGAGTCTCCATCGATGAACTGTTCGGCTATGAAGGGGAACGCACGCACCGCATTGACACTTTGGCGGCGGAAATAGACCGCATGAACCAGCTGAACAGCGGCCACGATATTTGTATTGAGGAATGTATCGCCCTGGCAAGATCTGCGCTGTTGGAGTTCCCCGGTAACGAGAAATTGATGCTTTCTCTGGCTTCTGTTTTGTATAAAGCGGGTGGTGTGCGTTACGGCGAATGTCATTTGATCGATGAAGAAGGTTACAATGTCTACGATGTAGAGAAACATAAAACCTACAAAGAATGGCAGGAAGCAATTCCGCTTTACGAAAAGGTGCTTCAATCCTTGCCTCGCGGAAAGCTGCGGGACCGGGCCACAGAGGAACTGTCCCAGCTCTATCTCAATTTAGGATTGCACGACAAGGGTATGGCTCTGGCAGATTTGGCACCGGATATGTGGAACAGCCGGGATTTTCTGCGGGCCTACGCCTGCGATGGCAAGGCCTATGTCAAAGCGCACAGTGAGCTGCTTTTGCAGACGATCCGGGCAAGCGCGGTCTTAATTGTAAATATCACTGCCGGCGATCAGCAGCACCTGTCCGCCCACGAAAAAGCGGAAAATATTGCAAGCGCCATTCATCTGTTTGAGGTGATTTGCCCGGATGGAAATTTCGGCTGCCATCATGCTTATGTCCTTAGTCTGGAATTGCTTCTTTCGCTGTACCTGTGGCTGGATAATCGAAAGGATGAAGCCTTTGACGCACTGGAGAATGCCAGGAAAAACGGCCTGAAATTTATCCAGGTCTGTGAGGACGGTGTCGCCTGCTATCACACGCCGTTGGTACGGCTTGCGAAGGAAATCCCCGGCTGTGGTGCAGACATTGCAAAACAGGACTATCTGACTATGGCTGAGGATTGGCCCTGGTGGACTGTTCCGGAGGTGGAGCAGGTCAAAGCTGAAATCCAGGCAGATCCCAGATGGGCAGAATGGGTGGAAAGTATAGGACTATGAGTATAAAGAATCGGAGATAGATGCGTCAGAAACTGCGCCATACTTGCATTCGCCGTCTGTGTGTGGTATCTTTGAAAAGAGGTGATCGTATCATGAAAATCAAGGCAGCAATCTTCGATATGGATGGAACGCTAATCGATTCTTTATTTCTGTGGGATGTATTCTGGCGGGAAGCGGGCATCCGGTTTTTGAATAACCCGGATTTTCGTCCCAGTGAGGAAGACGATAAGGCTGTTCGCACCATTCCTTTGCGGGATGCCATGTATCTGATTCATGACCACTATGGCCTTGCCAAGGATGGGGAAGAGCTGTTTGCCTATGTCAATGGAATTATCACCGACTTCTATGCCAACCAGGTGCAGCTGAAGCCCGGTGCAAGGCAATGGCTGGAGCACTGTAAAGCCCAGGGAATCCGGATGTGCATCGCTTCGGCAACGGCACCGGAACTGATTCGGCTGGCCATGAACCACTGCGATATCGCGCAGTATTTCGAAACGGTGCTTTCCTGCGCCACCATCGGTAAAGGTAAGGAATGCCCGGACATTTATCTTGCTGCGCAGAAGCATTTTGGCTTGACGGCTGATGAAATCTGCGTTTTTGAGGATTCCCTCGTTGCCATTGAGACTGCTATTGGAATCGGCATGCATACCGTAGCAATTTACGATCGGTTCAATTTCGGGCAGGAAAGAATGGCACAGATCGCTGGTGCCTATATCGCAAAGGGCGAAACCTTGGAAAAGCTGATATAAAAACAGGCTGCAGCATTCATGCTGCAGCCTGTTTCGGTTAATCCAGCCGGGCTGTGCCCATAAAGAACAGTGCCAGCATGCCGGGACCCACATGGCAGCCGGTAAAGGGTTCGTGTGGGCAGATGATCAGCTCTTTGGGCTGTGCAATGGCACACACCTGATCTGCCAGCTGCTGGGCTTCATCCGGACAATCACCATGGGAAATGAATACGCGGCCATTCTCAGGATGCAGCGCCAGCTTCTGATATTTCTCCAGAATTGCTGCGATGGCCTTTTTGCGGCCTCTGGGTTTGGCGCAGGAAACAATATGGCCTTCGTAATCGCCGTAGAGCAAGGGCTTGATGTTCAGCACGGAGCCGATAGCGGCAGTGGCAGCACTGACGCGGCCGCTGCGCTTCAGGTATTCCAGACTGCCCACCGTGAAGAATTCGCAAAGACCCAGCTTCTCTTTCTCCAGGATATCGGCAGCTTCATCCAGAGACTTGCCCTCCGTACGGAGATCACTGGCTCTGCACGACAGCAGACCCACGCCCAGACCGGCACCGCAGGAATCCACAGTGCGGATCTTACACTCCGGGAATTCTTCCATCAACTCCTGAGCTGCCATAACAGCTGCCTGGTAGGTGCCGCTGACACCGCTGGAGAGGCCGATGTAGAGAATATCCTGCCCCTGCTCCACACAGGGCCGGAAATGTTCCAGAAAGCTCTGGGTATTTACCAGGGCGGTGGTGATCACCTTGCCCTGACGGATGCCTTCATAATAGGTGTGGGAATCGAAGGTTTCGATGTCCCCGTTATAGTGAACCGGCTCACCATCCACAAAGTAGGTGCAGGGAAGAATACGGATATCCAGGGAGGTCAGAAGCTGCCCCGGCAGGTTGGAAAATCCGTCGGTAAATATGGCATAAGTGCGATTTCTCATAGCAGTCGCTCCGTTTCATTAGCAGTTCGTTCACATCTATTCTAAATTCTTGCAGGCAGATTGTCAATCATTTCTATAGGATGCTGATTAGTATTGCAATTTATTTTTCCCTATGCTAGTATAAAACTATCATGAAAAGAAAAGGAGTGCGCACGATGAATAAGCAAATCAACATCGGCTGGGCCCAGACAGATATTACCCCTGACCGACCTGTATATGTGCTGGGACAGCTTTATGCCCATATCTCTCAATATGTACACGACCCTCTCACCGCTACCTGCCTGGTGCTGGAGAACGGAGAAGAGCAGATGACGCTGGTCTCCTGCGATATGGCAGGCTGCCCCTCTGCTCAGATTCCGGAGATTCTCCGTCGGGTGCAGATCCCGGAGCTGGACAAGAGCCGCGTTGTATTCAATGCTACCCATACCCACAATTCCACCATGTTTGGCAAGAATACCACCCGGGAAATCTATTTCAAGAGCGTTCTGGGTGATATTTGCCCGGAGGTGGAAGAGCCGGAAAACATCCTCAAGGATGAGGAACTTTCGGAGTTTTTCATTGTAAGAATCGTGGCGCTGATCGAAGATGCCTGGGCAAGCCGTGCTCCCGGCGCTGTTTCCACAGCCAGCGATTATGCCGTGGTGGCGTTCAACCGTCGGCCTCAGTTTATGATCGACGGCAAGCGGATTTCCAAGATGTATGGCACCTGTTCGGAATCCAATTTCCTGGGTTACGAGGGAGGCTCTGACCACAGCGCGGAAATGCTCTACACCTGGGACACCTACGGCAACCTCACTGGTACGGCTGTGTGTATTCCTTGCCCCTCTCAGGTTTATGAGCTGCATCCTTTCCTGTCGGCGGACTATTGGGGCGAGGCAAGAAGCTGCATCCGGGAAGAACTGGGCAACATTTTCATTCTGCCTCTGTGCGGTGCTGCCGGAGATCAGAACCCTCTGGATCTGACCCGTATCTCCAAGGACAACGAAAAAGAACTGAAAATCTGGAACGCCCAGGAGACTGCGGTGATGCGCAATATCGATATGCTCCGGGAATGCCAGGACATCGGCGCGCGGATCTGCAGCGCTGTGGTGCGTGGCTATAAAAAGGCCAAAAACTATGCCCAGAGCCGTCCAGTATTCAAGACAAAAGTCTTTGAGATGGACGTGCCGCTGCGCACAGTTGTCAAGGAGGATGTGGATGCCGCCCAGGCGCGCATTGATGCAGCCATTGCAGCGGTGCCTGCGGGCGAGAAAATGTCTGAGCCTGCCATGATCCGCCTGTTTGAGGATATCGGTTATCTGAACCGCTGGAAACTGCAGAACCAGACTACCCGGTTTGTATTCCCTGTGTATATGTTCCGGCTGGGGGATTCTGTGTATGCCACTAACCCCTTTGAGCTGTATGTGGATTACAGCCTGCGAATGAAGGCTCGCTGCAAGGCAAGACAGGCCTTCATTGTGCAGCTTTCCTCCAATACATCCGGCGGCTACCTGCCCACCCAGATCGCTGTGGATGGCGGCGGTTACGGCGCTAAGCCTGTGAGCACCTCCGTTGGCCCCGAAGGCGGCGACGAACTGGTAGAAAAGACCCTGGCGGCTATGGATAGCCTGTTTTAAATACTGACTTTATATCAATGAAATAAAAGGAGAATCGTATATGAATAAGCAAATCAACATCGGCTGGGCCCAGACGGATATTACTCCTGACCGCCCTGTATATGTCATTGGCCAGCTGTATTCCCGGATTTCTTCCTATGTTCACGATCCTCTGACTGCAACCTGCCTGGTGCTGGAAAATGGAGAAGAGCAGATGACTATGGTCTCCTGCGATATGGGCAGCGTACCTGTGAACCACATTGCGCCCATCCTGGAACGGGTGAATGTTCCCGGCCTGGACAAGAGCCATGTGGTGTTCAATGTCATTCATACCCACAATTCCACCATGTTTACCAAGGAAACCACCCGGGAGGTGTATTTCAAGAGCGTGCTGGGGGACCTGTGCCCGGATAAAGAAGAGCCCGCAAACATTTTGAAGGACGAAGAGGCTGCGGAGTTCTTCATCCAGCGCATTGCTGCCCTGATCGAAGATGCCTGGGAAAGCCGTGTGCCCGGCGCTGTTTCTACTGCCAGCGACTACGCCGTGGTAGCGTTCAACCGCCGCCCCCAGTTCCTGGTGAATGGTAAGCGGGAATCCAAAATGTACGGTACCTGTTCCGAACCGAATTTCCTGGGCTACGAGGGCGGCTCCGACCACAGCGCCGATATGCTCTATACCTGGGACCTGAACGGCAATCTCACCGGCGCTGCCGTGTGCATTCCCTGTCCCTCTCAGGTGTATGAGCTGCATGACTTTATCTCTGCCGACTTCTGGGGCGAAGCCAGAAACTGCATTCGGGAAGAACTGGGCAACCTCTATATTCTGCCCTGGTGCGGCGCAGCCGGTGACCAGAACCCTCTGGATCTGACCCGGATCTCCAAGGACAATGTGAACGAACTGAAGGTCTGGAACGCCCAGGAAACTGCGGTGATGCGCAATATCGATATGCTGCAGGAATGCAAGGATATCGGCGAGCGTATCTGCGAGGCTGTGGTTCGGGGTTACCGCAAGGCTAAGAACTATGCGGAAAACCGTCCTGTTTTCAAGACCAAGGTCTTTGAGATGGATGTGGCGCTGCGTACCGTGGCAAAGGAAGATGTGGATGCGGCCCAGGCCAGAATTGACGCTGTGAAGGCCAAGTTTGCCCCCGGTGAGAAAATGAGTGAAGGCGAGATGATCCGCTGCTTCGAGGATATCGGCTACCTGAACCGCTGGAAGCTGCAGCAGCAGACCACCCGGTATACCTTCCCGATTTTCGTGTTCCGGCTGGGTAAGGCTGTGTTTGCTACCAATCCCTTTGAGCTGTATGTGGATTACAGCCTGCGGATGAAGGCCCGCTGCAAGGCAAGACAGGCCTTTATTATCCAGCTGTCCTCCAATGCCAAGGGCGGCTACCTGCCTACCCAGGCGGCTGTGGACGGCGGCAGCTACGGCTCCAAGCCTGTTTCCACTATGGTCGGTCCCGATGGCGGCGACGAGCTGGTAGAAAAGACTCTGGCAGCCATGGACAGCCTGTTCTGATTGTGTTTCTGATCGGCAACCCCTTGCGGGTGGCCGATTTTTTTCGCTTGTATTATCATTACTGTAACCTTTTGGAATAAAAAGCGTCTATATAATTGAGGGGACATGAATGCCCCGGAGAGCAAGATGAAGACATACAGGAAAAACAAGGAGAATTGCTATGAAACGATGGATCAGTATCCTGCTGGCGGCAGCTATGCTGTTTTCCGCAGTGGGCTGCAGCAAACAGCCGGAAAATACAGAAGACCTGATGCAGGGAATCACGGTAACGCCGGTGAAAGATACGGATATAGCGGCAGACACAGAGCATATGCTGGATTTCTTTCTGAATCTCAGCCGGGAAACCGCCGGAGAGGGAAATATGCTGGTGTCGCCCCTTTCCGTGCTGGCCGCCCTTTCCATGACAGCCAACGGCGCCAAAGGAGAAACCCTTGCCCAGATGGAGAATGTTCTGGGCATGGATATTGCCAGCCTGAACGGTTGGATGCATACTTACCGGAAAAGCCTGCCGGATACCAAAGACAGCAGCCTGAAGCTGGCAAATTCTTTGTGGTTTACGGATGATGCCAGCTTTACGCCATCCGAGAGTTTCCTGAAAACCAATGCGGATTATTACGGCGCGGGGGTTTTCCGGACAAAATTCGATGCCAATGCCCTGACAGCCATCAACAATTGGGTGTCTGCCCACACCAATGATATGATCCGCAATATTCTGGATCAGATTCCGGAAGATGCCATGATGTATCTGGTGAACGCCCTGGCATTTGACGCAGCCTGGGAGAGCGCTTATGAAGAGCATCAGGTTCGCCCCCAGACTTTCACCTGTGCCGATGGCACGGAAACGGAAGTAACCATGCTCTACAGCGAGGAAGGTGCCTATCTGGAAGATGACTGGGCTGCGGGATTCATCAAGTACTATAAGGGCAGGGACTATGCGTTTGTGGCGCTGCTGCCTAAGGAAGGCATTACACCAGCCCAATATCTGGAAAAAGTGAATGGGGAAAGCCTCTGTAATTTGCTGTCTGCACCCAAGGATATCAAGGTAGCCGCCGTGACACCGAAATTTGAAATGGGCTATTCCGTGGAACTGTCCGAGGTGCTGCAATCTTTGGGAATGACCGATGCCTTTGACGGAGAACGGGCCGATTTTTCCGGAATCGGTACATCCGCCGCAGGCAGCCTGTATATCAGCCGTGTGCTGCACAAGACGGCTATTGCTGTGACGGAGCAGGGAACCAGAGCAGGAGCAGCCACTGCAGTGGAAATGCGGGCTACCGGTGCGATGGAAAACGAGGAATACCGGGAAGTGAATCTGAACAGACCCTTTGTGTATATGCTCATCGACTGCGAGAATAACCTGCCCTTCTTTATCGGCACCATGGAAAATCCGGATCAGACATCTAACCAGAAATAAGAAGCCGCTACCTAATGTGCGCAATAGAATAGATCCCATAATTGAATGGACTTGAAATAGTTGAAAGGGGGATTTCTATGAAAAAGATGACAGCATTGTGTTTACTATTCGTTTGTTTGTTCTGCATGTTTGGCTGTGCCTCGACACAACAAGATAATGGAATACAAGAACAGAATGTCGAACAGGGAAATATTCTTGATGACAAAGAAAGTTTATCTCCCGGAACAACGATAGCAACCAACACCACGGAGGAACAGGCTGAAAACCTTGGCGAAATCCCGGGCGCAGGCGTGCATGTTGTAGACATCTGGGATCAAACAAAGAGAGAACAACTTGCCTGTGCTTCCGCTTTGGAAAAGTTTTGGGAGGATGAAGAGAACGAATATTACTTTGCATGTATCAAGAGCCAATATGTTTTGGTAATGGATAGTACAGGCAGAATCGTGGATGTGATAACTGCATTGGAAGAAGGGCTGATTACCATTGAAATGTTAGACAGCTATTGCATTGGATATGATGCTAAGCCAAAGAATATTGTCGGTGCAGCTGCCCCTACTGGAACTCCCGGAAAATCCTAAAATCAACGCACAACGCAAAACCCGACCCATGCTTACGAGCATAGGTCGGGTTTTTTAGGAAGATTTGTCTATATAGAAATCAATAGATCTTGAACCACTCCACAGCTTTGCGGGCGATTTTGTAGAAAGGCAGCTCCAGGGCTTTCCGGGCGTTATTCAGCTCCTGGCGGATAGGGATGTGCTGGGGGCAATGGGATTCACACTTACCGCAACCGATACAGTTGGAAGCGGCGGTGGAAGTCTTCCGGGCGGCGGTGCACATGAAATATTCCTTCCAGCCGGAGAATTTGCCCTCGGTATAGAGATGGTTATAGGCGGCGAAGGTGCCGGGGATATCCACATGCTTGGGGCAGGGGATGCAGTAGCCGCAGCCGGTGCAGCCCACTTTCATTTTGGAATTGATGGCAGCCACCACTTCTTTGAGCATGGCTTCCTCCGCTTCTCCCAGATCGCCGATTTCCGCGGAGGATGCGGCGCTGGTATTTTCCTTCACCATTTCCAGAGAGTTCATGCCGGACAGCACGCAGGTAACTTCCTTCTGATTCCACAGCCAGCGGAAAGCCCACTGTGCCGGGGAATGGCTGATGGGGTACTCCCGGAAAATCTTCTTTGCCGCTTCCGGCAGCATGTGTACCAGCTTGCCGCCCCGGAGCGGCTCCATAATTACCACGGGAATGCCCTTGCTGTGGGCATACTGCAAGCCCCGGCGTCCGGCCTGGGAATGCTCATCCATGTAGTTATACTGAATCTGGCAGAAATCCCAGTCCCAGGCATCGATGAGGCGGCAGAAGGCTTCGCTGCCGCCGTGATAGGAAAAACCCAGCTGACGGATGGCGCCGGATTGCATTTTCTCTTTCAGCCACTGACCGATGCCCAGATCCAGCAGCTTTTGCCAGGTATCGGGATCGTTGAGCATGTGCATCAGGTAGTAGTCAATATAGTCGGTCTGCAGCCGCTTCAGCTGTTCCTGGAACATCCGCTCCATGCCTTCCACGCTCTTGATCATATAGTGGGGGAGCTTGGTGGCGATCTTCACTTTACTGCGCAGATTGTTCTTCTGCAGAACCTGCCCCAGAAACACTTCACTGCCGGGGTAGATGTAAGCGGTGTCAAAGTAGTTGATACCGCCTTCCACAGCGGCGAGAATTTCCTGCTCGCCTTTCTCAAAATCAATTTTGCCGCCTTTCTGGGTAAAGCGCATGCAGCCGTAGCCCAGGATGGAAATGTCGTTGCCGTATTTGTCCTTGCGATATTTCATGGTATCAGGCTCCGTTCTTTGAAGAATGAAATTATTTTACATCAGAGAGCTGCCAAATGCAAGAGAACCCTTGCAGCTGCCGCCATATTGTGATAAGATGCCAGTAAATTACATAAAAGGAGTGGTTTTATGCTGCTGATCAAAAACGGTTATGTCAAACCCATGGTGGGAGAGGATATCCCCAACGGCTGCGTGCTGATTGACGATGCAGGCAAGATTGCTGCTGTGGGCGCTCAGGTCGAAGCACCTGCAGGTGCACAGGTCATTGATGCCCAGGGCCGTCTGGTAACCCCGGGCTGTGTGGATGCCCACTGCCATATCGGTCTGGACAATGAGGCTGTAGGCTGGGAAGGCAAGGACTATAACGAAATGGCCGACCCTGTAACCCCCCATATGCGCGCCATTGATTCCATTAACCCCATCGACGAAGCATTTCCTCTGGCGATTGCCAGCGGCGTGACCACAGCCTGCACCGGCCCCGGCAGTGCCAATGTGCTGGGCGGCACCTTTGCTGCCATCAAGCTGGTGGGCAAGCGTGTGGACAATATGATCGTTAAGCACCCTCTGGCTATGAAGTGTGCCTTCGGTGAAAACCCCAAGCGCTGCTACGGTCAGGCCGGTAAGAAGAGCCCCATCACCCGTATGGCTGTGGCTGCCCTGCTGCGGGAGACCCTTTTCAAGGCGCAGCGGTACATGCAGGACAAGGAAGATGGCAAAAACCCCGGCTTTGATATGAAGCTGGAAGCGATGCTGCCTGTGCTGCGCCGGGAGATCCCCCTGAAGGCCCATGCCCACCGTGCGGACGATATTTTCACCGCCATCCGCGTGGCAAAAGAATTCAATGTGGATATTACCCTGGATCATTGCACCGACGGCGCACTGATTGCTGACGAACTGGCAAAGGAAGGCCTGTGTGCCTTTGTCGGCCCCTCTCTGGGCAGCAAGACCAAGATCGAGCTGAAGAATAAGAGCTTTGAAACCCCCGGCATTCTCCACAAGGCTGGCGTGAATGTAAGCATTATTACCGATGCCCCTGTGATTCCTCTGCAGTACCTGCCCATGTGTGCCGGTATGGCAGTAAATGCCGGTCTGGAAGAAGAGGAGGCATGGCGCGCCATTACCATCAATCCTGCCCGTGCTACCGGCATTGCGGATCGGGTTGGCAGCCTGGAAGTGGGTAAGGATGGCGATGTGGTAATCTGGGGCGCAGACCCGCTGCACACCGTGGGTGCCGAATCCTGGATGACCGTTGTGGAAGGCAAGATCGTATACGCTTCAGGTGAAGCCCAATGACCGGCATTATTCTTTCCACGGCAGTCAATGCCGTATTTCCCATAGTTCTGCTGATTTTTCTGGGATATTTCCTGCGCAGGATCGGGTTTTTCACGGAGAGCTTCGTGAAGGTTGGCAACAAGCTGGTATTCCGGCTTTGTCTGCCTGCAACCCTCTTCGTCAATGTGTATGAGATGGATTCCGTGGCATCAGTGCCCTGGAATGTGGTAATCTACTGCACGGGTGCGATCATTGTGCTGTTTTTGCTGGGTATGGCTGTGTCTGCAGCCACTACCAAGGATAATCGCCGCAGAGGTGTTATCTGGCAGTGCAGCTTCCGCAGTAACTTCGCAATCATCGGCATTTCTCTTTCCACAGCCCTGGGCGGCGAAACTGCCGCAGCAGTGGGCGCGATTCTGCTGACGCTGATGGTGCCGCTGTTCAATGTGTTTGCGGTGATCGCGCTGGAGTATTTCACGGAGGATTCTTCCGGCCATAAGCATACCGCCAGGAAGATGATTTTGGATATTCTCAAAAATCCTCTGGTGATTGCCGTATTCCTGGGGCTTGGCTGCATGGGCATCCGTGCGCTGCAGAAGACACTCCTTGGAAATGTGGTGTTTACGCTGAATCGGGATCTGGCGTTCCTTTACACCGTGGTCAAGAATCTGAAGTCCCTGGCAACCCCGCTTGCGCTGCTGGTACTGGGCGGACAGTTCCAGTTCTCTGTGGTGAAGGGTATGTTTAAGGAAATTGCTGTGGGCACCCTTTACCGGGTGGTGCTTGCGCCGCTACTGGGTGTTGGCTGCGCCATATTGCTGTCCCGCTGCACCAACTGGCTCTCCTGCGGCCCGGAATCCATTCCGGCGATGCTGGCACTCTTCGGTTCCCCTGTAGCCGTATCCAGCGCAGTCATGGCGGGAGAAATGGGTGGCGATGAGCAGCTGGCTGCCCAGCTGGTGGTCTGGACCAGCATTGCCTCCATTGTGACGATCTTCGTATTTTCCTGTATTTTGATGTCTACCGGTTTTATAGCGGTATAAAGAAAACCTCTCGGGTACTCCCCGAGAGGTTTTTGCCTTACACATTGAAGAGGAAGTTGACGATGTCGCCGTCCTTCATCACATATTCCTTGCCTTCGCTGCGAACCAGGCCCTTGGCCTTGGCAGCTGCCATGGTGCCGCATTCCTTCATATCCTGGAAAGCGATCACTTCGGCCCGGATAAAGCCACGCTCAAAGTCGGTATGGATCTTACCGGCAGCCTGCGGTGCCTTGGTGCCCCGCTTGATGGTCCATGCACGGCACTCGTCGCTGCCTGCGGTGAGGAAGGAGATCAGGCCCAGCAGTGCGTAGGAACTCTTGATCAGCCGGTCCAGGCCGGATTCCTTGACGCCCAGCTCTTCCATGAACATGGCCTTTTCTTCGGGATCGTCCAACTCGGCGATGTCGGCTTCCAGCTTGGCGCAGATGGGCAGGCACTGGCTGCCTTCATTGTCGGCCAGGGCCTTCACAGCGTTGAAGTGCCGGTTGCTTTCAGGCTCGTTGACTTCGTTCTCGGCCAGGTTTGCCACATAGATGGTCTTCTTCAGAGTCAGCAGATCGGACTCGGCGATGATGGCCAATTCCGCTTCGTCATCGGTGAAGGTGCGGGCCAGCTTGCCTTCGTTCAGGTGCGCCAGCAGCTCGGTGAGAATCTGGGCATCCTTCAGATACTTCTTGTCGCCGCCCTTGGCAGCCTTCTGGCACTTGTCGATGCGGCGCTCCACCATTTCAATGTCAGCCATCACCAGTTCCAGGTTGATGATATCGATATCCCGCAGGGGATCGGTGGTGCCTTCCACATGGGTCACATTGGAATCCTCAAAGCAGCGAACCACATGCACGATGGCATCGGTGGTGCGGATATTGCTGAGGAACTTATTGCCCAGACCTTCGCCCTTGGAAGCGCCCTTCACCAGACCGGCAATATCCACGAACTCCACCACAGCGGGGGTGGTTTTCTTGGGGGCATAGAAATCAGACAGCCAGTCCAGACGCTCGTCGGGAACGCTTACCACACCCACATTGGGATCGATGGTGCAGAATGCGTAGTTGTCGGCGGGAACACCGGCATTGGTAATTGCGTTAAAGAGGGTAGACTTGCCCACATTGGGAAGTCCCACGATACCAAGCTTCATTATAGAAAACTCCTTTGTTGCAGTATAAACATAATTTGACATCCTATTTTAGCATAACCGGGGTCGGTTTTCAATAGCGGATACGGAAATATTCCCCTGAAATCCGGGCTTTTCATTTGCAGTGGGAAGTGCTATAATCAAAGCAGAAAACAAATACAGGAGGGAACCCATATGCCGAAAGAATTCAGCATTGAAAACGAATACCTGAAAGTAACCGTCACAACCTGGGGCGCTCAGATCAAAAGCGTGATCCGCAAGTGCGACAATGTGGAGCATATCTGGCAGGCCGATCCTGCGGTCTGGGGTTATCACACGCCGATTCTGTTTCCCTATGCGGGAAAAGTTTCAGGGGGCAAGATCGAAGCCAAGGGCGCTGCTTACGAAGCCGGTCAGCACGGCTTTGCCCGGGGCATGGAGCATGAATTTGTAGAGCAGACCGCCGATACCATTGTGCTGGAGCTTTGCGCCTGTGATGAAACCTATGCCAAATTCCCCTATGAATTCCGGCTGGTTTCCACCTTCACTCTGGAAAATGACACCCTCCACCACACCCTGACCGTGGAAAATCTGGACGAAGAGAAGCTGCCCTTCGGCATTGGATACCATCCCGCCTTTGCGGTTCCCTTTGATGATCGGCATGTTGCCACGGATTATGAGCTGCGCTTTTCCGAGACGGAATCTCCCATCTGCCTGAACTGCCTGCCTACCGGTCTGGTGCAGAAAGATCACTACTGCCTGGGCAGCAATATCCGCACCATTGCCGTGGATGAAAAGCTGTTCGCCAACGACAGCCATTGCATGGTCAATCTGAAATCTGCCACTCTGGGCCTTTATGAGAAGGGCACCGGCCGGGGCGTGGTGTGCAATATTGAAGAATTCCCCTATACCCTGCTGTGGAGCAAGCCCGGTATGCCGAAGTTCGTGTGCATTGAACCCTGGCACAGCCTGCCCAGTATGGAAGGCAGCAGCAGTAAGTGGGAAGAGAAACCTGCCGCAGCCGTTCTGGAACCCGGCGAGGCCTGGTCCACTACGCTCAGCATGTCGTTTGTTCGCTGAAAATCATCAATAAAACCGCACCCCTGTGGGGTGCGGTTATTCTTAGCGTTCATGTTTGATCTTCTTGCGTCCGTAAAGCTTGGCCAGGCCGCCTTCGCTGGTTTCCCGGAAGCGGTGGTTCAGGTTGACACCGGTTTCCTTCATGGCCCGGCAGACCATATCATAGCTGATATTCCGGGAGCCGGTTAGGAAATAGCTGAGGTTGCAGGCGTTCATGGCGCGCATGGCGGCCACGGCGTTACGCTCGATGCAGGGAATTTGCACCAGACCGCAGATGGGGTCACAGGTCAAACCCAGATGATGCTCCATAGCCACTTCCGCGGCATACTCCACCTGATCCAGATTCTGCTTGTAAAGCTCTGCCAGAGCAGCGGCAGCCATGGAGCAGGCGGTGCCGATCTCAGCCTGACAGCCGCATTCCGCGCCGGAGATGGAGGCGTTTTGCTTGGTAAGGTTGCCGATGATACCGGCGGTGGCCAGACCACGGAGAATCTGCTCATCGGTAAAGCCCTTGGTATCCTGGGCGTATTTTAAAACCGCGGGCAGCACACCGCAGGCACCGCAGGTGGGGGCAGTGACGATGGTGCCGTTGTCGGCATTCTGCTCGGCTACCGCATAGGCATAGGCGGCGATCTGCTGGAATTCCATCAGGGCCGGATGCTTCACTTCAGGCTCCTGCTCATAGAGAAATTTGGCCTTGCGCTGCACCTGCAAGCCGCCGGGCAGTACACCGGTGGCAGCCAGACCGTCAGCGATGGCCTGCTTCATGGTCAGCCAGACTTCCATCAGGAAATCCCAGATCTCGGGGCCTTCGTTCAGCTCCACATATTCCGAGAGGGTGTGGACATAGCGCCATTTGCAGAAATCTGCGATCTCCGCAAAGGAATGCTCCACATACACCTCTTCACTGTCAGAACTCTTGTCGCCGGGGATGCGGATATCGCCGCCGCCGATGGATTCCACCTGCAGTTGGCCGATTTCAATATCATCCTGGAAAGCTGAAAAGTCCATGGTATTGGGATGCATACCTTCCCAGGTTTCCTGAGAGAATACAATTTTTGTGCGCTCCGCGCCCAGAACTTCCAGCAGCACCCGGTCTGTACCGTGGCCAACGCCGGTTTTGCTCAAGGAGCCATAGAGGGTGACCTGAAAATGGTCAGCCTGAGGATAACGCTGCAAAAACAGCTTTGCAGCCCGCTCCGGGCCCATGGTGTGAGAGGAAGAAGGGCCTTTGCCGATCTTGTAGATCTCGCGGATGGATTTCATGGAAATACCTCCGTTCATATTTCTTTGGGCCCAGTATAGCAAATTTGCAGGAAAAATACAATGACTTTCATCAAAATATTCCGCAAGGGAAAAATTGCCAATGCAGCCCCTTGACAATGGTGCTATAATATATGGAGATATTAACCGATTATGTTCGGGAGGAATAAATTATGGCTAAGGAAAAGAAAGTTACAGAAATTACCGATATGGAGGTAGACTTTGCCCAGTGGTTTACCGACGTTTGCAAGAAGGCTCAGCTGATCGACTACTCTTCCATCAAGGGTGTGTTTATCTACCGGCCCTACGGCTATGCCATCTGGGAGAACATCCAGCGGATCATGGATGCCGAATTCAAGAAGCAGGGTGTTGAGAATGTGTATATGCCCCTGCTGATTCCCGAGAGCCTGCTCCAGAAAGAGAAGGATCATGTGGAAGGCTTTGCTCCCGAGTGTGCCTGGGTTACCATGGGCGGCGGCGAAAGATTAGAAGAGCGCTATGCTATCCGTCCCACCTCTGAGACCCTGTTCTGCGAGCATTTTGCCAATGTGCTGCAGTCTCACCGGGATCTGCCTATGAAGTATAACCAGTGGTGCAGCGTGCTGCGCTGGGAAAAGACCAGCCGCCCCTTCCTGCGCCATCGGGAATTCCTGTGGCAGGAGGGTCACACCATCCACGCCACCGCAGAGGAAGCCAAGACATTTACCGAGACTATGCTCAATGTGTATGCCGACTTCTGCGAGAATGTACTGGCAATGCCCGTGACCCGGGGCCAGAAGACCGAAAAGGAAAAGTTCAACGGTGCCGAAGCTACCTACACCATCGAGTGCATGATGCACGACCGTAAGGCGCTGCAGGCAGGCACTTCCCAC
Organism: Oscillospiraceae bacterium; assembly: GCA_017435525.1. Taxonomy (GTDB): domain Bacteria; phylum Bacillota; class Clostridia; order Oscillospirales; family Oscillospiraceae; genus Faecousia. The sequence goes on from JAFSEW010000028.1 coordinate 16,171, forward strand.
TATTTCGGCGACGGCTTTGCCAAGGCCTTCGGCATCGAATTTACCGACAAGACCAATAAGAAGACCAACCCCCATGAGACTTCCTGGGGCGTGTCCACCCGTCTCATCGGCGGCATCATCATGACCCACGGTGATAACAACGGCCTGGTTCTGCCTCCCAAGATTGCTCCCGTGCAGGTGGTTGTGCTGCCCATTGCCCAGCACAAGGCCGGTGTTCTGGATGCAGCCAACGCACTGAAGGATCGCCTGACCGCAGCCGGTATCCGTGTGAAGCTGGATGATTCCGATAACTCCATGGGCTGGAAGTGCGCCGAGTACGAGATGCGCGGTGTGCCTGTGCGTCTGGAGTGCGGCCCCAGAGATCTGGAGAACGGCCAGTGCGTCCTGGTTCGCAGAAACGATGGCGAGAAGATCGTCGTGAAGCTGGAGGATCTGGAAGCAGCCGTGGCTGAGCAGCTGCAGCTGGTCCATGACGGCATGTACGCCAAGGCTAAGAAGAACCTCACCGACCATATCTACGAAGCCCATTCTCTGGAAGAAGCCAAGGAACTGCAGGAGAAAAACGGCGGCTTCATCAAGACCATGTGGTGCGGCGAGCTGGAATGCGAAATGAAGATGAAGGAAGTTGCCGGTATGTCCTCCCGCTGCATGCCCTTTGCACAGGAGAACCTGGGCGACACCTGCCCCATCTGCGGCAAGCCCGCCAAGAAGATGATCTACTGGGGCGTAGCATACTAAGTCGTATTTAAGAGAATTCTGAAAGCGACGCAGCTGACGGGTTTGTCAGCTGCGTCCTTTTGCGTATGGAGGGGAGAATATGGAGCGCGTGATCATCATCGGCTGCGGCGGCGCGGGAAAATCCACCCTGGCCAGAAAACTGGGGGAGAAGACGGGGCTGCCTGTGATTCATCTGGATCAGATTTTCTGGAGCCCCGGCAACTGGAAGCACCTGGAACGGGAAGAATTTGATGCGCTGCTGCTGCGCGAGCTTGAGAAACCCACCTGGATTCTGGACGGAAATTTTGACCGCACCATGGCGCTGCGGCTGGAAAAATGCGATACGGTGCTCTATCTGGATTACAACCGCATTGTTTGTGTTGCCCAGTGGCTGAAGCGTGTGGTCACCAACTGGGGAAAAGCCAGGGTGGATATGGCCCCCGGCTGTGCCGAATGGTTCGATCCGGAATTTCTTGGCTGGATATGGAATTTTAATAAGACCCACAGAAAGCAGTATTACGAAATGCTGTCTGCTCAGAAAGAGAAATCGGTTCATATCTTCAAAAATCGCCGCCAGCTAAATCGCTATCTGTGCTCCCTGTAAAGCGTATACCCCGGAGATACATCTCCGGGGGCGTTTTGCTAATTTGAACATATTGAGAGTGGTTCAACCTAGGGTTGAACCGCCCTCAAAAGAGGCGTTATTGCCATAGGCTCCTTTCTTTGTTATCTTATCCTTAACAGTCGACTGAATCCTATCAGGAGGAAACAAATATGGCAATGAAAATCGGAGAGAAAATAAAGAAGCTGAGAAAAGCAAAGCAGATTTCCCAGGAATCTCTGGCAAATGTCTTAGGCGTGACCTTTCAGGCTGTCAGCAAATGGGAAACGGGAAGTACCACACCGGATCTTGCGCTGATTCCGCCTCTGGCAAGCTTTTTCGGCGTGTCCATCGATGAGCTGTTTGATTATTGTGCATGGGAAAATGAACGAACGATAGAAGAAATCTGCCGCAGCGCCTATGCCCGGCGCTATGATGATCCTATCGGCGCGGAAGAGATCCTGCGGGAGGGGCTGAAACAATTCCCGGCAAATGAAGATTTAATGACGGTTCTGGTATATATCCTCTGGGCCATTCCCGGGCGGGATGCGGATCTGATTGCTGCATGCGAAACGCTTTTGGAATGCGTTACAAACGAAGGCGTTAAGTGCGATGTTCTGCGGTTTCTGGCAATGGCATATCATAGAAGCGGCAGAGCCGATATGGTGCGTTCTGTGCTGAATCAGATCCCGGAATTCTATTTTACCAAATTGGAATGGATAGCGAGGTTAACAGCAGGGGAGGAAAGTCTGGAAGCGGCAAAATTTCAGATGAATCTCAGCGGAAACAGCCTTGTGCAGATGCTGCGTATTATGCAGGAGCGGTATTCAGAAATGGGAGATACGGAAAATGCCGCCTGCTGCAAAAGCCTTTGGGAAGGCGTAAAAGCATTGTTTCACGAACTGGGCGGAAATAAGTTCGAGCTTTCCGGCTATGAATGGATTGATGCATAAAAACGCAGCTCCGGAGATTGTTCTCCGGGGCTGCACATTTCTTTTCTTTGTGGCTCTATTATAGCAGAAAACCGCGGTGTTTTCAAGACTTGTAATTGGGGTTCTTTGCGCTTACAATATGCTTTACAAGGAGGAATGCGTTATGGCCTATTATCATTGCTCGCCCACAGCGGGGCTGACAGTGCTGCAGCCCAGAAAACCGGTTTCCTTTGAAAAACCTGCCCGGGTCTACATGACTACGCTGCTGCCCATGGCTCTGATGTATAGCATCCAGAATTATGAATACACCTATGGCTATACCAAAGAGGGACAGATCTATCTGGAAGAGTATTTCCCCAATGCGCTGGAAATCTGGTACCGGGGAAAAAGCGCCAGCCTTTATCTGTGCGATCCGGCGCATACCGAATCCAGCAAGATCCCCAATGAAGCCATTTCGGAAACCGCTGTTCCGGTGATTCAGGAAACCCCTATTCCGGATGCCCTGGAAGCCCTGTTGGAGCAGGAGCGGCTGGGAACGCTTGTTATATACAGATATCACCAGCTTTCTGAAAGAAAGCTGGATTGGATCCGCAAAGTGGAAGCGGAAATTATCACAAAGAATGATTTGATCCACACACCGGGCCCCATGGCAGATTATTATCGGGAGCACTACCCGGAAAGCTGGAATCTCGCAGAAAAAGAGCAGGGGTGTGCACATGGATGAGAAACAAATCCTCCGAATACAGATATCTGCTGCAAAGGAGGAAATCCGCTGCTGCAATGATCTGAACCGGATTTACGGGCTTACCCTGACAGAAGCGGATATCACGGAATTAGTGGAACTGCGTGGACAAGCACTTCGCAGTACAGGCCGTGTGGAATTCGGCGGCGGGATCCTTCCCAAGCTGATTCGCGCATTTTGCAAATCTCCTTGCATTGATCCGGAGCATTACGCTGAAACGCTTGGAGAATTGCAGGATGCATTTTATTACTTTAAGAACGAATCCAATGACCTGTTTTCTGACGATGATCTGATCGAGTTTATGGAGAAAGTATTTAACAACCAGGCACATGGTGCCACGGATGTGCTGACAACGATCTCGCTGGAGGAACTGTGTCGGTGGGCGCGGAATGACTTTGACAGTCGATATGCGGATGAGGAGGCGTTTTGGTGAACCAACTACCGGCCAATCCGTTGTCCCCGGAAGAACAGCAAAAGATACTGGGAAAGATGTATCTGCTTATGGGAAAACAGGTACAAAGCTATTACAGGCATCACAACATGGGAAATAATTCGTCTGTCACGGTCGAACTGGCGCAGGACTTGATGGAGTCGGTAGAGTACACAATAAATCTCGCCGGCGGTATGCGTGGAGACCTGGATGAGACGCTTGCAATGGGGCAGGAGAGGCTGAAAAACAAACTCAGCCATGCAAAATCTATGCTGGCGTTGGTCGCTGCCACTGCACCGCATTGGCAGACAGAGTGCCGTTGGGATGCAATACAGTATCTTGGGAATTACCTGACACGCTATGACTATCTTCATTTGGCACATAAGGGCCCGGATGGTCTGTTCTACCCGATTCTTGTTTCTCCGCCGGAGAATATGCGGGGAATCGATGGATGTATCTTTTATCTGAATATCCTTTGGATTGAAAACCAAATTATGGCAGGCGTTTTGCCGGATTTACAAACACAATTGTGGGAACGGCTGCCTGCTGATGCGCTGAATCCATGTGAGTATCTGCTGATTAATGGTATGGGTAAGGCAATTCTGAATGGCGAAATTGATTCACTGGTCTTCGGAACGGAAGAATATTTGCAATTGAAGCATGCATTGAAATACGCCACGGAGGACACGGTAAAAGCGGCGGCTAAACATCTTTGCCAATGGCTTGGTGTAAAAGATGAGAATGTGGTGGCGTATGTGAAAACGATTACTCCGCAGATTCGTATGTGGATTGGGGAGCTTTCAGATAATATCTATCTGGAGAACATATTTATATAGGACAAAGAAAAGGTAGCATGACAAAAGTCATGCTACCTTTTAAAATTATCTGTTTTTCCAATCCAGCACCGCTTGAATGCCTTTTAAGAGGTCTTCCATGTCGGCCTGTGTATTGTCCCGGCACAGGGATACCCGGAAAGAACTGTCTATGATCTCCGGGGAGAGATGCATGGCTGTCATCACATGGCTGCGGTGGCCTTTGGCACAGGCGGAACCGGCGCTGACGCAGATGCCGGCATCCTGCAGAATGTTGATGGTGTTTTGGGTAGGCACACCGGGGATGGACAGGTTCAGAATGTGGGGCGCTTCATGGGCACCGTTTACCACGACACCGCCCATGCTTTCCAGCTTCTGCAGGGCATAGGTCAGCAGCTCAGCTTCTGTACGGATATCCTCTTTCAGGGTTGCGGCGCACTCTGCACAGGCTGCGGCAAAACCGAAAATGGCAGGGGTGCCTTCGGTACCGCTGCGATAGCCGTTTTCCTGGCCGCCGCCGTAAATCAGGGGCGGGAAGGATTTCAGCCGGGGGCTGATATACAGCGCACCCACACCCTTGGGGCCGTGAACCTTATGGGAAGAAATACTGATCAGATCCGCGCCCAGGGTTTTTGCCTGGAAGGGAATTTTCAGGAAGCCCTGCACGGCATCGGTGTGGAAAATGGCGTCCGGACAGACCCGGTGCGTCAGCTTCGCCATCTGCGCGATGGGCATCACAGCGCCGCTTTCATTATTGACCATCATCACGGAAACCAGAACGGTGTCCTTGCGCAGAGCGGTCTTCAGGGCATCCAGGGTAATGCGGCCCAGATTGTCCGGCTGCAGATAGGTTACTTCAAAGCCCTGAGATTCCAGATATTTTGTGGTGTTGAGAATGGCGTGATGCTCCACGGCGGTGGTAATAATGTGCTTACCCCGTTTGCCCAGCCGCTTTACGGTTCCCATAATGGCCCAGTTGTCTGCCTCGGTACCGCCGGAGGTGAAGAACACCCGGTCAATCTCAGCGCCCAGCGCCGCAGCCACTTTGCTTCTGGCGCTGCGCAGCTGGTGTGCGGCTTCAATGCCGAAGCCGTAGAGAGAACTGGGATTGCCCCAGCAGTTGGTCAGGGCATCGGTGATCGCATCCACAGCTGCCTGACAGGGCTTTGTGGTTGCGGAGTTATCCAAATAGATCATAATTTCTTCCTTACTTTCCTACGCAGAATCGCTCAAAGATCCGTGCGGTAATATCTTCTCTGACGGTTGCACCGGTAACTTCGCCCATGGCTTCCATAGCTTCTTCCACATCCGTCAGCACAGCATCGGGCGTCAGGCCCAACTTCAAGCCCTTCAGAGAGCGGCCGATTGCTTCATAGCTTCTGCGGATGGCATCAAACTGCCGGGGATTGGTCAGAATGGAGCCGTCGCAGGGGGTGTTGCCGGCGAAGAGCATGTCCACCCAGTCTGCCAGCTGATCCAGGCCCTGGCCGGTTTTGGCGCAGATGGGAATGATGGTCATGAAAGGCAGGTCGCTGGGGAAAACTTTCTGGGGCAGATCGGATTTGTTGATCAGGGCAATGGCGTTTTCCATATCTGCGCAGGCGGCAATCACTTCCTGATCTTCCGCGGTTAATTCTGCGGAACCGTCGCACACAAAGAGCACCAGGTCGGCCTCTTCCGCAGCCTTCCGGGAACGCTCCACGCCCATGGCTTCAATGGCATCGTCCGTCTGACGGATACCGGCAGTATCGGTCAGACGCAGCCTGGTGTTGCCCAGCATCACGGTTTCTTCCACGGTGTCCCGGGTGGTGCCGGGAATGTCGGTTACGATTACCCGGTCATAGCCTGCCAGGGCATTGAGCAGGCTGGACTTACCCACATTGGGCTTGCCCACAATGGCAGCAGCTACACCCTGGCGCAGGATCTTGCCCTGGCCGTAGGTTTTCAGCAGTTTGTCCAGCGCCTTTTCATGGGCGCGCAACGAAGATTCGTAGCTTTCCAGCTTGAAATCATCAATATCTTCATCGGGATAGTCCAGAACTGCATGGAAGTGGCTGCAAAGATCCGTCAGATCGCTGTAGATGGGAGCCAGCTTCTTCTGCAGGGTTCCGCCCACCTGACCTGCGGCATTGGCAGCGGCATCGGCGGTATCCGCTTCGATCAGATCAATCACAGCTTCCGCCTGGGTCAGATCCAGCTGCCCGTTCAGAAATGCCCGCTTGGTAAACTCTCCTCGCTTAGCGGGTTGTGCACCGGCTTTGAACAGCGCATCCAGACCGGAAGCCAGGACAGCGGGAGAACCGTGACACTGGATCTCTACGGTATCTTCACCGGTGTAGCTGTGAGGGCCACGGGTATACACAGCCATGCACTGGTCGATCACCCGGCCCTGGGCGTCATGCAGCGTACCCAGCACCAATTTGCGGTTTGGTGCTTCCTCCAAAGACTTGCCGCTGACGCAGGAAAACACCTTTCCGGCGATTTGGGCGCAGCCGTCGCCTGTAAGACGCAGGATGCCGATAGCGCTGATTTGATTGCCGGTGGACACGGCAGCGATCACATGAGACATGGAATTTCCTCCCGATTCATTATCTAAATATATATTATATCACGGGAAGACAGGCATTGCAATGATATTCCGCAGCTTTTCGGACAAACTAATTCGGAGGTGGTATTGTGACCGATCAGGAAATTACACAAATCTTTCAGGGTGCCGATGATTTTATACGCAGAGAACTGCGGTGCGGTGGGTTTACGATCTTTGCTTATGCCATTGACGGTTTGGTGGCCAGTGCGGATGCGTCAGTCAATATCTTTCGGCCCATTGCCCTGAATCTTAGAGGGGAGAATATGACGCAGCTCTATCAAAATGCTTTGCACGGAGATGTCTATAATACCGTGGCCGGCAGCTGCAAGGATGCCGACGATATTGCCGTGAAACTGGTTAACGGTTTTTGTGTGGTTCTGTTTCCGGGTGTCGGCGCCGTGGCCTATGAAGTTCGAACAGGCGTCAGCCGTACACCGAGCGCACCGGAAGTGGAGAATACTGTCAAAGGCCCCAAGGATGCTTTCGTGGAAACCATGCGCATCAACACCAGCGTTGTGCGGCGCCATTTGCGCACGCCGCAGCTGCGCCTTTGGCAAACTACAGTAGGGCAGAGAAGCCTGACAAATGTGACGGTTGCATGGATCGATGGGATTACCGATGTATCGCTGGTGAAGCGGATGCAGGACAGACTGAACACCATTGATATAGATGGTTTGCTTTCTCCTGCTGCCGTGGAAGAATATGTTACAGGCTCCCGCTTTACAACATTTCCGCTCCTGCAGTATACGGAACGGGCAGACCGGTTTTGCCAGGGACTGTTGGATGGCAGAGTAGGACTGCTGGTAGATGGGCTGCCCCTTGGATATCTGGCACCGGCGGATATTGGTTATCTGATGGAAAGTATGGAGGATAGAAGCCGGGATTTTATTTCCGCATCGGCTGTCAAGCTGCTGCGCTATGGTGCGCTGCTGATCAGCCTGTTGCTGCCGGCGCTATATATCGCCTTGGTGAACTTCCATCCTCAGTGGATTCCGGAAATGCTGCGAAATACCATTATGAATACAAAACAGCCGGTACCTTTTACCGCAGCGGGAGAAGTGCTGGGACTTCTGATTGCGTATGAGCTGCTCCAGGAATCCGGAATTCATTTGCCGCAGGCCATTGGTCAGTCCGTTTCCACCATTGGTGGTATCGTTGTGGGAACTGCGGCAGTGGAAGCCGGGCTGATTTCCCCGGTTGTACTCATCGTTGTCAGTATATCCGGTGTCTGCGGGTTTGTTCTGCCGAACCGGGATCTGGCCAACGCGATTCGGGTTTGGCGTTTTGGCATTGGGGCGCTTGGAGCTGTGTTGGGCATTGGCGGCGTTCTGGGCGGCGTAGCGGTTCTGTTGATTCATCTTGGCAGTCTCAGATGCCTGGATGTGGCCTATATCAGAATCCACCATGGCAAGAACCGCGGTATTCTGCGCAAGCGTCTCAACAGGCAAAAGTACCGGGACCCTGCCATGAAACCCAAGGATAAAAGAAACCAAAAATAAATGCGAAAAAACTGAAAAAAGCGCTTGACAAAAGAGGGAGTATCTGGTAATATACTCAGGCGCTCAGCGAGAGGGGCGCGAAACGGAACACAGCCGAGAAAAAAGTTGAAAAAACTTGAAAAAAGTTCTTGACAAACTGAATCGGA
>JAFSEW010000029.1 GCA_017435525.1 Oscillospiraceae bacterium
CCTGCTTCCACAACGGTAACAGGGATCACCTTGCCGCTCTCATCGAAGATCTGGGTCATGCCCACTTTCTTGCCGATGATTGCTTTCTTCATCTTGGTTTTCTCCTTTTTGTTAGGTTATTGGTTGACAGCTGCATTGGGACAGCCCGCCAACTTGACCCGTCGCCCGATGCTATGACAGTGCGGGCAGCGGCGAATCCTTATATAGAATGTATAAGGATTACAGCTTTATCTCTATCTCAACACCAGCGGGGAGATCCAGGCTCATCAGAGCCTCAACGGTCTTCTGGTTGGGGTTGAGGATATCGATCAGTCTCTTGTGGGTTCTGCGCTCGAACTGCTCACGGCTATCCTTGTACTTGTGGACAGCGCGAAGGATCGTCACGACTTCCTTCTTGGTGGGCAGCGGGATGGGGCCGGAAACCTGAGCGCCGTTGCGCTTTGCGGTCTCCACGATCTTAGCAGCGCTGGAGTCGATCAGCTGGTGATCGTAAGCCTTCAGCCGGATGCGGATCATTTCCTGGTTTGCCATGTTGTTGTTTCCTCCTTGAATATCGTACTCAGTTTGCGTAGATGTCTGGGTACGGTCGAACTGTTGTTCACGCCTCCGTGCGTATCATTCCAGGCCATGAAAAATGGCCGACGCAAGGCCGACCAGTCTCCTGCCGCAGCGATATACGCAGCGCAAACAGAAGCAGTTCAGCCGCCCGATGACCGGACATACTCCGCAGAAGTTACCGGCTTTCGCCGCAATCTCCTGCATCATCGCAGTGCACGCGCAGTTTTCCCCTACACGCGCTCGATTATGATACCACCCTTTCCCCCATTTGTCAAGCACATTTTCAGAAATAATCACAAAATTTGCAAAGAATTTTCGTCTATTTTCCCGGTATCTTTTTGCAGCTTCCCCAAAGAAAACGGGAGGGACAAGACCCTCCCCTACTAATTATTTTGTGCACCTGTAGGGGAGGCTCTTGAGCCTCCCGTTACCGGGTGCGATATTGCAACCCGGTTGCGGGGGATGCGGGTCCTTCGGCGCCCCTTCGACTTCGCTCAGGGTTGCTCAGGACGACGGAAGGGACTTGCGGGTTTGTTCTTCTGCATGTCATTCTGAGCGAAGTGAAACGGAGTCGAAGAATCCGTAACTCTTTGGGGAAGTCGAGCGGGAGGGGCAAGACCCTTCCGTGCTTTTCAAAAAAGGAGGGCCTGCGCCCTCCTTTTTATTTATCCTTTGTATCTGGGCTGGCAGGTGAGATTGACGCCCAGGCGTTTGAAGGTTTTTTCATCCACGGCGGACAGGATCACGCTGGAATGGACTTCCGCGCCACGGAGCTTGTTGAGCTGCTCCATGGCCTGCTCCGCTCTGGGATCTTCCGCTGCGCAGATGGACAGGGCGATCAGCACTTCATCCGTATGCAGCCGGGGATTCCGGTTGCCGAAGTGATCCACCTTCAGGTGCTGGATAGGCACAATGACGCTGGGAGACAGCAGGTGCAGATCATCGTCCAGGCCTGCCAAAGTCTTCAGGGCATTGAGCAGCAATGCCGCGGAAGCGCCCAGCAATGCGGAAGTCTTGCCGGTGACCATTCTGCCGTCGGGCAGCTGCATGGCTGCGGCAGGCAGGCCGGTGTCCTCCGCCTTGCTCAGTGCCAGATTCACCACAGGCCGGTCCTCCTCGCTGACCTTTGCCTTTTTCATCAGCAGTTCCAGCTTCAGCACCACATCTTCGCTGAGTTTGCCCTGCTTCCAGTCGCACATGGCGGTGAAATAGCGCCGCAGGATCTCCTGCCGGGAAGCTTCCTGCACCACCACATCATCCACGATGCAGTTGCCCAGCATATTCACGCCCATATCCGTGGGGGACTTGTAGGGGCAATAGCCCAGGAGCTTTTCAAACATGGCCACCAGCACCGGGAAGGCTTCCACATCCCGGTTATAGTTGACAGTGGTTTCGTTGTAAGCTTCCAGGTGGAAGGGGTCGATCATGTTCACATCGCTGAGGTCAGCGGTGGCAGCTTCATAGGCCAGGTTCACCGGATGGTTCAACGGCATATTCCACACAGGGAATGTCTCAAACTTGGCGTACCCTGCCTTGGCACCCCGCTTGTGCTCATGGTACAGCTGGCTCATGCAGGTAGCCAGCTTGCCGCTGCCGGGGCCGGGGGCCGTCACCACCACCAGGGAACGGGTGGTCTCGATGAAATCGTTTTTGCCGTAGCCCTCGTCGCTGACAATGTGGGCAATATTATAAGGATAGCCGGGAATGTCATAATGGTGATACACCTTGACGCCCAGACCTTCCAGGCGAGCCTGGAATGCCTTCACCACAGGCAGCTCCTGATACCGGGTCAGCACCACGGAGCCCACATACAATCCGAAGCCCCGGAACACATCCAGCAGGCGGATCACATCCCGGTCGTAGGTGATGCCCAGGTCGCCCCGGATCTTGTTCTTTTCAATGTCACCGGCGTTGATGGCAATTACCACTTCCACCTGATCCTTCAGCTGCAGGAGCATCCGCAGCTTACTGTCCGGCTGGAAACCGGGCAGCACACGGGCTGCATGGTGGTCGTCATAAAGCTTGCCGCCGAACTCCAGATAGAGTTTGCCGCCAAACTGCGCAATACGCTGGCGGATATGCTGCGACTGGGTCTGCAGATATTTCTCGTTGTCAAAGCCGATGCGATTCATAGCGGTATCCCTCTTTCTGAAATCATACCTGCTTATTATAATGTATCGCCGCGGAAATAGCAATCCTTTTCCGGCAAATTTCCCTATTTGACTTACGGTGCCGGGCATGATACGATGGTAGAAACAGGAGGAATTGATATGGAAGCTTTTGGAAGAACGCGGCTGCTGCTGGGTGCGGCTGCTATGGAAAAACTGAAAAACGCCCGGGTGGCTGTGTTCGGTCTGGGTGGTGTAGGCGGCTACACCGTGGAAGCCCTGGCCCGGAGCGGTGTCGGCGCGCTGGATCTCATTGACCACGATACCGTGAGCCTGTCCAACATCAATCGGCAGATTCTGGCCACCCATTCTTCTCTGGGGCTGCCCAAGGCAGAAGCCGCCAAACGCCGGGTGCTGGACATCAATCCCGAAGCCACCGTAATTGCCCGGGATGTATTCTTCGGCCCGGATACCGCCGACACCTTTGATTTTACCCAATATGATTATATTGTAGACGCCATCGACACCGTTACCGGCAAGCTGGCGCTGATCGCCGCCGCCAAAGAAGCAGGGACGCCCATTCTCTGCTGCCTGGGCACCGGCAACAAGCTGGATCCCACGAAATTTCAAATCACCGACATTGCCAAAACCTCTGTCTGTCCCCTGGCCAGGGTCATGCGCAAGGAATGCGCCAAGCGGGGCTACAAGCATGTGAAGGTGCTGTTCTCCACGGAAGATCCCCTGCCCTCTCAAATGGAGGAAGCCGATCTTTCCGAGCTGCCCGAAGGCAGAAGAAGTCTCCCCGGCAGTGTAGCCTTCGTCCCCTCGGTAGCCGGATTGATGATCGCCGGAGAAGTAATCAAGGATCTCATCAAATAACCCTGTAGGGGAGGCTCTTGAGCCTCCCGCCGACTTTCTGTTCTGTATCAGCCCGGATATACACATACCCGGCAACGGGAGGGTCAAGAGCCTCCCCTACATGCACATATTCGTAGTATGTGCGATCATTACCGCGCTCACACAGGAAGAACCGGATGCTTTTGCATCCGGTTCTTTTTTATTTAGTTGCCGTAGTAGGCATCCAGGAAGATCTGCTTGATCTCGCTCATCAGGGGGTAGCGGGGATTGGCGCCGGTGCACTGATCGTCGAAGGCCTGCTCCACCATATCGTCCAGCCGTGCCAGGAAATCCTGCTCGTCGATGCCGTAGTCCCGGATGGTCTTCTTGATACCCACCCGTGCCTTCAGGTCTTCCACTGCCTGGATCAGGTTTTCCAGCTTCTCCTGGTTGGTCTCGCCGCCCAGCCGCAGATAATCCGCCACCTCCGCATAGCGCTCCAGGGTGTGGGGATGATCGTACTGGGAGAAGGTGCCCATCTTCACAGGAGTCTCGGCGGCATTGAACCGCAGCACCCGGCTGATCAGCAGGGCATTGGCCACGCCGTGGGGCAGATGGTGGAAAGCACCCAGCTTGTGGGCCATGGAATGGCAGATGCCCAGGAAGGCATTGGCGAAGGCCATGCCAGCCATGGTAGCGGCGTTAGCCATGTTCTCACGGGCTCTGGGCTCGTTGGGGCCATTGTCATAGCACTTGGGCAGATTCTCGAAGACCAGCTTCAGGCTCCGCAGAGCCAGACCGTCGGTATAGTCGGTAGCCAGCATGGAGGCGTAAGCTTCCAGGGCGTGGGTCACAGCATCGATGCCGGAGGCAGCGGTGAGGCCCTTGGGGGCATCCATCATCATATCCGCATCCACGATTGCCATATCCGGCAGCAGCTCGTAGTCTGCCAGGGGGTACTTGACGCCGGACTTTTCATCGGTAATCACCGCGAAGGGAGTTACCTCGCTGCCGGTACCGGCAGTGGTGGGGATTGCCACGAAGTAGGCCTTTTCACCCATCTTGGGGAAGCCGTACACGCGCTTGCGGATATCCACAAACCGCATGGCCATATCCTGGAAATCCACCTGGGGATGCTCATACAGCACCCACATGATCTTGGCAGCGTCCATGGCGGAGCCGCCGCCCACGGCGATGATCAGGTCGGGCCGGAAAGCGGTCATTTCCTCGGCACCCTCTCTGGCACAGGCCAGGGTGGGATCGGGAGCTACATTATAAAATACGGTATGGGTGATGCCCATGGCATCCAGTTCTTCCTCCACGGGCTTGGTGTAGCCATTCTGATAGAGGAAGGTATCGGTAACGATGAAGGCCCGCTTCTTGTCGCTCAGCTCAGCCATTGCCACAGGCAGACAGCCCTTCTTGAAGTACACCTTTTCGGGAGCACGGAACCACAGCATATTCTCTCTCCTTCGGGCCACAGTCTTCACATTCATCAGATGGCGCACGCCCACATTCTCGGAAACCGAGTTGCCGCCCCAGCTGCCGCAGCCCAGAGTCAGGGAGGGGGTCACCCGGAAGTTATACAGGTCGCCGATGCCGCCCTGGGCAGAGGGGGTGTTCACCAGAATCCGGCAGGCCTTCATCCGCTGGGCAAAGAGGTTCAGCTTATCCTTGGCGGTGCGGGTGCTGAGATACACGGCGGCAGTGTGACCGAAGCCGCCATCCTCCAGCAGCTGCTGGGCCTTATTCAGGGCATCCTCAAAATTGGGGCTGCGGTACATAGCCAGTACGGGAGACAGCTTCTCATGGGCAAAGGGCTCGGAGATATCCACGCTGTCCACTTCGCCGATGAGGATCTTGGTGCTTTCCGGCACCTCCACCCCGGCCAGAGCTGCGATAGTATGGGCGCTCTGACCCACGATCTTGGCATTGACGGAGCCATTTACCAGAATAATCTGCCGCACCTTATCCAGCTCTTCTTCATTGAGGATATGGCAGCCACGATTTGCAAATTCGGCCTTTACCGCGTCATAGACGGAATCCAGGATGATCACGGACTGCTCGGAGGCGCAGATCATACCGTTGTCAAAGGTCTTGGAATGGATAATGGAAGAGACTGCCATGAGAATATCGGCAGTGTCATCGATCACAGCGGGCACATTGCCGGGGCCGACGCCCAGAGCGGGACGGCCGGAGGAATAGGCGGAGCGCACCATGCCGGGGCCGCCGGTGGCCAGGATCAGGTCAGCGCTTTCCATCAGCTGCTGGCTCAGCTGCATGCTGGGCTGGGAGATCCAGCCGATAATATCTTCGGGAGCACCGGCTTCCACAGCAGCCTTCAGGACAATCCGGGCTGCTTCGATGGTGCAGTTCTTTGCTCTGGGATGAGGGCTGAAGATGATGCCGTTGCGGGTCTTCAGGCAGATCAGCGCCTTGAAGATGGCGGTGGAGGTGGGGTTGGTGGTGGGGATCACCGCACCGATGACACCGATGGGCTCCGCGATCTTCATAATGCCGTAGGAAGGGTCCTCCTCCAGCACACCGCAAGTCTTTTCATTCTTATAGGCATTATAGATATACTCGGAGGCATAGTGGTTCTTGATCACCTTGTCTTCCACCACACCCATGCCGGTTTCGGCCACAGCCATCTTTGCCAGATAGATCCGGGCTTTGTTGGCGGCGGTGGCAGCGGCCAGGAAGATCTTATCCACCTGCTCCTGGGTATAGGTGGCAAACTTGGCCTGGGCTGCGTGGCAGCGCTGCAGCATTTGGTGAAGTTCTTGGCTATTGGTAACGGTATATTCCATAAAGACACCTTCTTCGTAAAATTTTATCGATAACCGTTTATCGTTATCTCTTTATCGATATACTAACACTGGTTTTTCCTTTTGTCAAGATACCAAAGGTATATTTTCACTAAATTTTTATCGATTCATTTATACAGATTTCCCATTTGTCTGACAGAATTCCCGATTTGGGGTTGTAGCCCCATTTTACCTATGGTATAATACCTGAAAATACTCCACGGAGGTGTTGTGTATGGAATTTTATGTTAACCATCCCATTCTGTTTCTTCTGGCAGGCCTGCTGGTAGCTGTGGTTTTGGCGCAGTCGGTGTTCTTCCTGGTGAAGGCACTGCGCCGCAGCAAAGCCCTGGGCATGGATCAGGCCAAGATCCGCCGCACCATGGTCACTGCCGCTATTTTCACCATTGCCCCGGCGGTGGCCATCGTCATCAGCGTGTTTGCCCTGGCCAAGAGTTTGGGCATTCCCCTGCCCTGGCTGCGGCTCAGCGTGGTGGGCTCCATGAGCTATGAAGCCATTGCCGCCGACAATGCGGTGCGGGCCATGGGGCTTTCCCTGGGTCAGATCGACAGTCTCACCGCCCAGCAGTATGTGAATATCACCCTGGTGATGACCGCCAGCATCCTGGTGGGCATCTGGCTGGTGCCGCTGCTGAGCAAAAAGCTGCTGGGCGGCATGAGCAACCTGAGCAAGCGGGATGCCAAGTGGGCGGATATTTTCTCCAACGCCATGTTCATCGGCATGATTTCCGCATTCTTGGGCTTTGTGTTCTGCGATGTTTCCCGGCTCTGGACTGCCGATGCCAATGGTCAGGTGGCCGTAACCGTAAAGGAAATGGTGGACGGCGTCCAGGTGGAGACCACCCGGATGGTTTCTTCCACCTCCGGCCTGACTCCTGTGGCTGTGATGCTGGTCAGCGCCGTGGCTATGGCCCTGTGCGGCATTCTCATGAACAAGCTGAAGTGGAAGTGGCTCAACGACTATGCCCTGCCCATCTCCCTGATTGCAGGCATGGCAGCCGCCATTCCTCTCACCGCATGGCTGGGTTAAGGAGGTAATGTTATGAAAAAGCTTTCTTACATGGATTCCGTGCATCGTGACGGTACTATCTGGAATCTCAGCGTCATGGCGCTGCTGATTGCCTTCCCCATTTCCCTGTGTTTCATTTTCCGCACTTCTCCCGACTGGATGGCCCTGGTCAGCGGTCTGCTGGCTACCGCACCCATGTACTGGGCTGTGGGCGTTGTGGAAACTATCACTTTCGTGCCCATGCTGGGTGCCGGCGGCTCCTACCTGAGCTTCGTCACCGGCAACATCTCCAATCTGAAGCTGCCCTGCGCTTTGAATGCCCTGGAGCAGAACGGTGTCAGCGCCACCAGTGAGGAAGGCGAAGTGGTTTCCACCATCGCCATTGCCGTTTCCAGCATCGTCACCACCATTATTATCATTCTGGGCGTGATCCTGATCATTCCTCTGTCCCCCATTCTGGAAGCTCCGGTGCTGGAACCTGCCTTCGCCCAGATGCTTCCCGCCCTCTTCGGCGGCCTGGGTGTGGCCTTTGTCAGCAAGAACTGGAAGATCGCCATTGCCCCCATCGTGCTGATGCTGATCCTGTTTATTTTCGTGCCTGCCCTGAACAGCGGCACCGTAGGCATTATGGTGCCTGTCAGCGCCCTGTTTACCATCGGCATGGCCCGTGTCCTCTATAAGAAGGGAGTGCTGTGAGATGCTGTACGCTGTTCTGGGTCTGATTTTCCTGTTTTTCGCGGTGATTCTGGTGCGGGCAGTGATGTTCGAGCCCAAACCCCAGCCCCCCGTGAGCCAGGAGGAAGTCACCTTTGACAAGAAGGCCGCCGTGGAAAATCTGGCGCAGCTGATCCGCTGCAAGACCGTTTCCTACAGCGACCCCGCTCTGGAAGACGATGGGGAGTTTCGCAAGCTGCTGGACTTGCTGCCCGGCCTTTATCCCAATGTTTATGAGCACTGCAGCGTTCGGGAGCTGCCTGACCGGGGCCTGCTGCTGCGCTGGCCCGGCAAGGAAACCGGCGATCCCGCCGTGCTGATGGCCCACTACGATGTGGTGCCTGTGGATGAAGAAAAGTGGGAGAAGCCCCCCTTCGCCGCTGTCCTGGAAGACGGTGTTCTTTGGGGCCGGGGCACCCTGGATACCAAGGTTACCTTCAATGCCATTCTCACCGCTGCCAACCACCTGATCGGCAAAGGCTGGCAGCCGAAAAAGGATATCTACTTCGCCTTCTCCGGCGGTGAAGAGGTCAACGGCAAGGGCGCTGTGAACATCGTGGATTACTTTGAAAAGCATAGCATCCAGCCTGCCATTGTGGTGGATGAAGGCGGCGCTGTGGTGGAAAATGTGTTCCCCGGTGTGAAAGAGCCCTGCGGCTTGATTGGTATCGCGGAAAAAGGCATGATGAACGCCCAGTTTAAGACCCTCTCCGGCGGCGGACACGCTTCCTCTCCCCCGGTAAAGACCCCCATCGGTACCCTGGCAAAGGCCTGCCGCAAGATTCTGGGCAATCCTTTCAAAATGCACATCACCAAGCCCGCCGCGGAAATGTTCGATACCCTGGGCCGCCGCTCCACCTTCCTCTATAAGGTGATTTTCGCCAATCTCTGGTGCTTCGCCCCGGTGCTGGATCTGATCTGCCGTCTCAGCGGCGGTGAACTGAATGCTCTGGTGCGCACCACCGTGGCTTTCACCCAGATGGAAGGCAGCAATGCCCGGAATGTGATTCCCCCGGAAGCCAAAATGGTTGCCAATATGCGGCTGAATCCGGAGGATTCCGTGGGCGGTGCTCTGGCCTATCTGCGCAAGGTTGTGGGTGACGATTCCGTAGAAATTACCGCTCTGGAATCCTTCGAGCCCAGCCCCATTTCCGAAACCAATTGCGAAGCCTGGGATAAGGTAGCCGCCGCGGTGGCAGAAACCTGGCGGGGCTGCGTGGTGGCCCCCTATCTGATGGTGCAATGCTCTGATTCCCGGCACTACGGTAAGCTGAGCAACCATGTCTACCGGTTCTCCGCCATGGATCTCACCGCCGAAGAACGCCGCACCATCCACGGCAACAACGAGCGTATCCGCCTGGAAACCCTCCACCGCTCCGTGGAATTCTACATCCGCCTGATGCAAAAGTGCTAAAGCGAAACCTCCGTATGGGAAACCCATACGGAGGTTTTTTCTGATTTCTAACAATAATCATCTTCGTCTTGGCAATACCCGGGGCGTATATTGATAAGCGTTCCATTGATATGGCCAATTGTCCATTTGCTCCCCAATTCTATGCGTTCATAAAAGGATTGGCTCACAAATATTTTTGTTCGCTTTCCATTTTCCTCCATAAGCAATATATACTTGCCCCAAATATTGCGGTATTTTCCGGCAACAACGCCCCGTACATCTTTATAATCGCGCATCATAGATCACCCCGAACCTAATACTATAGCTTGGTTTGCCAGCGTGGAAGAAACCAAGGCTCCCTTGTGTAAAGGGAGCTGTCAGCGAAGCTGACTGAGGGATTGTTACCGCAGGACGAATTCGCCAAAATCTCATGACAGAAAGAACCTCTGCCGCACAATCCCGACCTCACGGCTTTGCCGTGCCACCTCCCTTTACACAAGGGAGGCTCAGGCTAATTCTTACAGGGTAAAGCTGCCGATATATTGGTAGCCGTCTTTCTTGGGGACTTCCGCGTAGAAGAACCGGAAGCGGGCTTCGTTGGCCACATACATGTGGGCCAGGGCGATGCCCATGTCGATGCGGTTCATAGCGCCGATCATGGTGTGCTTACGCAGGCCGTCGGTAACCATGTACGCATGGTACGCATCCTCTTCGTGGACAAAGAACCAGGGCTGGCTATTGGTGCTGGAGGGAGCCACACGGGCAGGCTCCAGAGCCGCGTCCACCCGGTCGGCGATCTGTGCCGGGGTCTTGCGCTTGAAATCCGCGCTGCCGATGCGCAGGGGTGTTCCCTGGGGCTTGCCGAAGCCCAGCAGGATCACAAATTCCGCGCCATCCTCTTCATTCTGGTACCGGGGCTTGCCCAGACCGATCCAGCAGCTGCCCAGGCCAATGCTCTGCAAATACAGATCCATCTGCTGGAACAAAAAGCCCACATTTTCCAGGTAGCCTTCCTTTTTCTCGCTGTAAACAGCCATCAGCTGCGGGGCTTTCCAGGGCATAAACAGCCGCACCTGCTCTTTCTCCAGAATCTCCCACCGCACCCGGATGCCGGGATACAGGGGCTTCATCCGTCCAAAGGCATAGCGCAATTCCCGCAGTTCTCCTTCATTCAGGGGCTGATCCAGATATTTCCGCACAGACCGGCGGGCATAGATCATATCTCGCAGTTCCATACTTACCTCCCATGGTGAGCGGCGGCATACTTACCGCCGCTTTTTTCGTTTTGCAGGCCCAGCCTGCGGATCAATGCCGTAAGCAGCACCGTTCCCATCAGGCATATTGCCATCATACTGTAGGCTTTCAGTGCCCGGTCGCCATGGCGCTGCACATAGTATTCCATATAGCCGGCGCCGCCCAAAAATACCAGTTCCCCAAGCCAGATACCCAGGAACTCCCATTGCCACCCTTTGGCCTTTACCATCTTCACGGAGAAAATCACAATCACCGTAACCATTGCCAGCAGGCTCAGAATCTGCACCACGCTGACAAAGCCATTGCTGCGCAGGAACAGAGAATCGTAGCGAGTGCTGTCCAGCAATGCCTGTGCTGCGCCATACAGCATCAGAAACCGCAGGGTAATTTCCCCGTCCGGCAGCTGTTTCCCTTTGCGTCCCACCAGCCAGACAGAGAGCAGCACCAGGAAAATAATGCCTGTTGCCATGGCCTGGAGCAAAAAGGTAGCCAACCGGTATTCCATCTGCCCGGTAATGGCATTCACCACCGGAAATGCCAGCGGTGTCACACGCTGCAGGATCATGCCTCTGTCAGCGGCACTATAGAGGCTGGCCAGTCGTCCCACTGCGATACCGGCACTTCCGGCCAGCACCATGCAGTCCAGCATTTGAGGAAGATTGCGCACCAACCGCACCAGCCGCAGCAAGCAGGCCGTCAGCAGGCAGCCTGCAAACACACCCATCAGGGCGAAGCTGCCCCCGGACCAGTCTGTGATGGCTGCGGTAAAACTTTCATAGGCCGCGCTCTGGCAGTACCAGTGCACCAGCCGCGCCAGAAACAGTCCGGAAATCATAGCCATGGGCACTGCCGCCGCAGTTCCCGCCACATTGCCGCTTTTGCCGATATAAAGTCCCGCAAACATCAAAATCGCAGTAACCGATGCGATCATCAGAATGATGCTCTGCCAATAGATATAGGTTTCTCCAATAATCCAAGCAATCTTATCCATGGCATCACTCCCTGTCCGGCACCGCAGTGGCAAAATAGATAATATCACTGACGGTTCGCTGTGTGCCGTAGTCCGGCCGGTTGATCAGCCGGTCATTGGTCACAATGGTACCTGTCTGGCCGCCGTCCAGTGCATAGGCCTTGGTGCAGCCGAATTCGATCATGTTATCCGCGAAATCCCGCATGGTAGACATTCTCTGGTGGTTCTCGCCGAAGCCTGCCGTCACCAGAATATAGTGCAGCTGTCCCAGGTAACCCAGGCCGGCCCGGGAGAATATCTCATTAATCTGGCCCACCGGATATTTCTCCGGTACTACATTTTTTCCGTCCTCTACCATAATGGGCCCGAAACCCAGGCTGAAGCGGATATTGTTCTCCTCTACAAAGGCTTCCACAGCTTCCTGGGTTTGCAGCTGATTCCGTGGCACCATGATCAGTTCGCCCTGATCGTCAATGAAGCAGGTATCCACCTTATCGTTGGAACGGTAGACCTCCCCGTTATACACCACCACGCCATAGGGCCGGTGCTTGTAAAAATCCGCATTGGACGCGGTCACCGCATTGACGGTGGCAGCCATCTGGGTACAGTAGTACTGCTTATCGGAACCATAGGTACCGTCCGCCAGGAACCGGCGGAATTGGGACGGATGGGCGATCTTCACCTCGCTGAAGGTATAAACGATATTATCGATCAGTTCCCGCCAGGTAATGCACAGGATTGTCTCATCCAGATAATATGTAACTTCAGAGCCGGGATACAGGGTAATATCCGGATGAAACAGGGTTTCCTGCCCATTCAGCAGTTCTGCCGCCGCATCCACCACCGCCTGCACCTGGGCAAGATCTGTGGTCGTGCCGAATTTCTCCGGGTCGGGTTCCGGGGCAATCAGGTCGCTGTCGTTGAGCCAGTAAACCTTTTCGATGTTCATGATGCCATCCATGGCGCCGCTGATCTGGTTGGTCATGTAGCGCTCGTAAGAATCCATCATGGCAGCCTTAAAGAATTTTCCGCCTGTGCCTTCCGCCGGCAGGCCCACATGGTCCATGCCCCACAGGGCAACCGCTGCCGTCAGCCCCAGAGAAACCACGCAGAGCACGCAGGTAAGGCATGTCTTGAGAAGTTTATGTTTCATGGTGCGCCCTCCTATTGCCCCAGACGGCAGCCGATGACATCCAGCAAGGTATCGGAGGGGAGAATCCACCACTGCCCGTTTTCATACACGCATTCCAGCGTCAGGTCGATGCTGCGGGTCGTGTTTTCCTGCTGCAGCACAGAGGCCGCAGCGGTATGCAGCACTTCTTCCACCAGGGTCTTCCGGTATTCTCCATTCTCGTAGTAAACCTGCGAAACATCTTCGGCATCCTTCACCCGCTGCGTCAGCAGTGCCTCCGCTTGCTGCCGCAGCTTGGGCAGCAGGGCATCGATATTCCGCGCGGTGACGCGCACATCCAGGGCAACGCCCCCGGAAGTGGCATAGCAGTCCCGCACCACGGTGTATTCCAGGCTCTGGGTATACGCTTCATAAAACAGCCGCGCCACCACATCCCCAGGCAGACGGTCCATGCCCAGATCCGGCTGCCCATAGAGCACCTGTGCCGCAGCCGCATACTCCGCGCTGCACACAGCATCCATCATCCCAAGGGCCTGATTTCTTGCCGCTTCCGGTGCCTCAAGCAAAACCGGCTCCGCATCCACGTTGGAGAAGGCCAGCCAAATGCCTGCTCCCCCAACGCAAAACGCCAGCAGCACCGTCAGTGCCCCAAAAATTTTTCTGATCATAGTGTTCTCCCGGTATTTTCCCATTTTCCAGCCTTTGGCCGGTTTCCGGAAAAAGGCTGGTTTTTTGCTATTATATACGATTCTGCCCGGAAGTACAAGCGTCCATTTTTTAGCAAAAGAAACCCCGGTGCAGCAAGCTGCACCGGGGAACGGCAGAAAGAATTAGCCCTTGGGGATGATGTACAGAGTGTTCATCAGGGTGTACTCGGGGTTAGCCACGGAGTTAGCGTCCAGGCGGCCGGCGGTATGGAACAGAGTAACTTCTGCGAACTTGTCAGCAGTCACGTTCTCAACATAGCCGTCAGCACAGACGATATCCACGGAAGCAGCCTTCTCCATGCCCATGAATGCCAGGACATCGGTCAGAGGCATGCCGGCGCCTTCCACATAGGTCTCGGGGACGTACAGGATAGCGTTGGTGCCGTCGATCACGAAGTAGCCGGCGTTCTTGACGTACTCACTCTTGGGCTGAACCTTGCCCAGGGTGTAGGGCTGGCGCTCCTTGGAGTTGTCCAGAGTGATGTATCTCTGAGCAAAGTTGTCATAGGGAATGGTCTCGGGGTCATCGTCCAGGTAGGAGGTGATGGTAACCTCGCTGCCGGAGGTCATGCCGACCATCTCCAGCAGTTCCTTAACGCTGAAAGCCTCGGGGGTGGAACCGCCGTAGTAGGCGTCAACAGCAGTCAGGTTGGCAGCGCCGGTAGCGAAGACATTGATCTTGGCAACGCCTTCAGCGGGAGCCTCAGCGCCCTGCTCCATGCCGGTGGGGATGATGTACTGCAGGTTCTGCAGGGTGTAGGGGCTGAATGCGATGGAGGTGCACTCGATGGAGTTGCTCTCCTCGCTGAAGAAGATCTCAACATTTGCCAGGTCATCCTTGTGGATGGTCTCGGAGAAGCCGTCGGAGCAGACGAAGTCGTACTCTTCAGCAGCGACCATGCCCATATCCTCGAACAGGTACTGAGCGGTGTAGCCGTTCTTGGGCACAAAGATCATAGCTTCAGCACCAACGGTGATCCAGCCAACATGCCAGGGGTGAACTTCGTCGCCGGAACCTTCGCCGCAGACAACCACTTCGTGGTTCTCAACCATGGAGGCATCGATTTCGATGCTCAGGAACTGGTTTGCAAAGGTAGCATAGGTCTGCTCCCAGGTGTAGCCATCCTGCCAGGAGGTCACGCCCACGGGAGTCTCCTCGGTGGGAGCGAACCAGAAGTTGGCAGCAACGTACTCAGCGACGGAGTAAGCGGGCATCCAAACGGAGTTGAAGCGGGCTTCAGCGTCGGTGGTGAAGGCCATGTCAGCCTGTGCGGTGTTGAAAACAGCGATCTTGCCCAGTTCCACAGGAGCGGGAGCTTCGGTGGTGGGAGCCTGGGTTTCGGGGGCCTGAGTCTCGGGAGCCTGAGTCTCTGCGGGAGTCTTAGCGCCGCAGGCAGCCATAGCCAGCACCATAACCAGAGCCAGCAGGGCAGCAATGATTCTCTTGTTCATTGGTATCGTTCCTTCCTTTTTTTCAATTATCTTCACGGATTGTTTTGCAATCCCTGAATCCGGAATTATTCGAAGGCCTTGCCGAAAACATCGGCAGCGTCCTTCAGGGTGAAGATGCCGTAGCCACCCACGGGCATATCGCCCCAGGTCATGGCATGGGCAGCCAGATCCTCCAGCAGAGCCTGGTCGGCGCCATGGCCGGTGGCCTCACGCAGCGTTGCGGGCAGGCCGATGCTGCGCACAAAAGCGGTGAAGCCTTCCTCTGCATCCTCAGCACCGAAGAGCTTGGCCAGCTTGGCCAGCTTCTCATGGGAAGCAGGCACATTGTCCCGGAGCCAGCCCAGGTAAGCGGGGAAGATACCGGTCATACCGGCAGCGTGAGCAATGTTGTCCTGTGCGGAAACGGCATGCTCCAGCATGTGGCACAGCCAGTTTTCCTCATGGCCAACGCCCAGCACCCGGCTCATGGCCAGGATTGCGGACCACAGCAGGTTGCTTCTAGCATCCAGGTTGCCGGGTTCGGCAATTGCCACAGGTGTCCAGCGCACAACGGCTTCCATAACGCCCATGCACATATTGTCGCTGACTTCCACGCCGTTATCGCAGTGCAGGTACTGCTCCAGCACATGGGACAGCACATCGGCTGCGCCCAGAGCGGTCTGCTTGGCGGGCAGGGTCACGGACAGTGCGGGGTCACACACAGACAGGGTGGGACGCACATTGGGATGGTTGCAGATCAGCTTCAGCTTGCCGTCCCGGTCGGTGAGCACGAAGCTCTCGTTGCTCTCGGAACCGGTGGAAGCGATGGTAACCACCAGCATAATGGGCAGAGCGCCGTTGGTGGCTTCCTTTTCGCCGCTGACATAGCTCCAGATGCCGCCCTCGTTGGGGTTCTTGGCCAGCAGAGCTACAGCCTTGGCAGAGTCGATGACGCTGCCGCCGCCCACGCCCAGCACCAGATCACAGCCGTTCTCCACACAAACTTCGGTGGCGGCATCGATCTGCTCGGCTCTGGGGTTGCCGGTGCAGTGGTCATACAGAACATAATCGATCTTCAGCGCATCCAGGTCAGCCAGCAGCTTGTCCAGCAGAGGCAGGCGGAAATCGCCGTAAGTCATGATCATGATCTTCTTGGGGTTCAGCTGGGCAGCGAACTGGGCTGCCTTCTCGCTCTCACCCACGCCGAAGCAGATCCGGGTGGGCAGAGAAAAGTCAAATGCTTTATAAGACATGATATAACCTCAACTCTTTATTCGGCTGCGGTTTCGATGGCAGCAGTCTCCTTACGGACAGACAGCATGCACACCAGAATCAGCACAACCATAATCGCGTTCAGAACGTACAGCCAGCCGGGAGCCACTGCATACAGCGTTGCGCAGATAGCAGTCACAACCAGGCTCAGGCCGGAGGACAGCAGATTGTTGATAGAGTAAATACCGCTGCGGCATTCGCTCTCGGAATACACTGCCATAGCGCCATCCACACCGCTCTTCAGCATGCCATAGCCGATGGCCAGAACCATAACAGCCACAATGGACAGCCAGAAAATGCCGGAGGGGATGAAGATCATCAGCGCCATACCAACCAGGGACACAACGGCGCTGAGCACCACGCTGCCTGCAATGCCCCGCTTTGCAGTGAGGGGGTTGATGCAGATCATGGCCAGCAGCATACCGGCGTAGTAGATACCACCCAGAGTAGAGGTCTGCATAGTGTCCATGCCCAGACGGTCGGTAAAGTAAGGCACAAAGTACAGACTGTAGTTGGTGCCCAGATTCATGTAGACACAGAAGAAGATATTGGACAGCACGATTGCCATGGTAACCTTGCTCTTGAGCAGGAACCGGAAGGCCTCGGCATAGGGACGCCACATTTCCTTGACGCTGAGCTTCTGCTTTTCGGTGCGGGCACGTTCCCTGATCGCCTTACCCACGCGGGTCTCCTTCAGCAGCATATGCCGCACGATGATCATGCCGCCCATGATCAGGAAGGAAGCCATCAGGAAGATTCTCTCCATTTCCACCAGTCCGTACTTATCCACCAGGATACCGGCCAGGGGCATTACCAGACCTGCCACGATGGTCAGGATGTTGAACAGGTTAAATGCCACCACGCGGCATTCATCGTCTTCATCCTCGATCATCACCAGGTAGTAAGCCACATTCATAATACGGCTGGAGTTGAACAGCACCTGTGCGATCAGCGCGCCGGTAAAGCTCTTGGTGAAGAAATACACCAGAGGAACCAGTGCGGAAGAAATCATGTCAAAGACAAAGGTGGCATTTCTGCGGCCCATGCGATCCACGATGGGGGCACCCACCAGGGAGAACAGGAAGCCGGCAACATGGCCAACTACCATCAGCGTACCCAGCTCGCCGTCGGTAACGCCGACTTCCAGCAGGTACATGCTGATATAGTAGAAATAAATGGTATAGGGAATTCCCCAGAAGGGATGGCAAGCAATACAGACCTTTGCATTGCCGGTCAGCTTGCCCAGATATTGTCCGATTTTTTTCAGCATCAGAAGTCTTCTCCCAATTTGGACGCAAAGAGCGCCGCGTTCTGCTGGCGGATCGCCGCAACCACATCAGCGGGAATATTATGGCCCTTGGCGTAAGCTGCGCAAAGTGCCGCAACCAGCGCGCCGATGGTATCGGTATCGCCGCCCAGTTCCGCTGCCATCTTCACAGCTTCCCACACATCTTCCTTTGCATAGGCAAAGATGGCGAACACAGCGCCGCACACATCGCAGGAAGGCAGGCCGGTACCCCACAGATTGAACAGGGTGTCCATGATCAGCTTTCTGTCGTGAGGCATTGCCTTGGCGGCCTGAAGCCGTGCCACGGAAGATGCAGCACAGCCAAACCACTCAACCCGCTTCAGCAGGTCAGCGCCGCCTCTTGCAGCTGCCTCGAAGATCTCATCAAAAGAACCTCCGTGCAGGGCGCAGCGCAGGGCATAGCCATAGGCGCCGGCAGCTTCCAGTGCTTCGGAAGTGTTGTGCGTGGGCATAACACTGCGGTAGATGTTTTCAGCCAGCGTTTCTTCATCCCCATCGGGATCAAACAGCACGGCAGCCAGCACACGCATGATGCCGCCGCAAGTAGTGCCACCCTGACCGGCCAGTCTGGGATCCACGCCTTCGCGGATCTTTTCCAGTGCCTTCAGGGAGCTGGGTCCGATGTAGCGCTTTCCCACGGCATCTGTCTCGGTAATCCAGGCTTCCAGAGCGCTGACCGTGTTTTCCACGGTCACGCCGCTGTCGCGCCGGTAGACATGGAGCAGGTAAAGTACCTGCTCCGTGTCATCGGTAACACTGCCTGTGGGAAGATTATAGTGGGTCAGAGACTTTTCGGACGAAATCAGACCGGTATACCCATCCTTCAGCATCTCAGCGATCTGGGAAGGGGTCATGAATTCTGTGGGCATACCCATGGCATCGCCGGTGGCAAATGCCTCAAGGATCTTCTTTTCTATCACTTAGTTTCTCCTTCGGCCGGTAAAACCGGCTTGTTGTATTGATGCGGATCGTCAGATTAGCCCTGATCGATCTCGTCCTGCAGGTTCTTGGCAGCCTTGTCCAGCAGCTCCTGAGAGGTGCCGCGGCCCTTCTCCAGGTAGTTCAGCATGGAGCGCAGCTCGATGTCCATGGTGCCCATCTGCTGGAAGTGGGTGTAAGCCCAGGTGTACTGCAGCTGGTTGAAAGCGACGGAGTACATCTCGTTTCTCTCGATAGCCTGCTTAACAGCATCCTGCTCCAGAGCGGACTTGTGGATGGGCAGGTAGCCGGTGCCCAGAGCGAACTCGGTGTTGTTCTCAACGTTGGTCAGGTAGCAGATGTACTCCCAGCACTTCTGAATCTTAGCGGGATCCTGGGTCAGGATGATCAGAACGTTGCCGCCCAGAGCCAGGGAGGGCTGCGTGAAGTAAGGCATCTCGATAGCACCGATTTCGAACTCGGTCTTGCCTTCCCAGCGGGAGATACGGTTGGAGGAAGCAGCGATGAAGGCCAGGTTGCCACCGAGGAACTTGTTCTCAGCGTTGTCGTGCTCGCTGGGCAGCATGTAGCCGTTCTCGATCAGGCTGTACCAGTAGTCAGCAACTTCGACACCCTTCTCGTTGTTGTAGATGGGGGAAGCAGTGCCATCCTTCATCTCGATGATCTCACAGCCGTTCTGCATCAGCATGGACTTGAACAGCCAAGCTTCGTCGGAGGTGTCGAAAGCAGCGAACTCAGCGTTGCCGGTGATGTTGCCGCCTTCCATGCACTTCTGCAGGACGTCCTTGAACTCAGCCCAGGTCTTGGGAGGATTGGTCATGTCAACGCCGGCAGCTGCCAGAATTTCCTTGTTGTAGTACATAACCTGCGTGGAGATGCCGTAGGGGATAGCGCAGTAGGAGCCGCCGTCGAAGATGCAGTAGTCCATCATGCCGGAGAAGACATCGTCGATGTCGAAGCCACCCTGCTTGATCAGGTCAGCCATACGGAAGTCGCCTTCGCCACCGGTGTACAGGGGGCCGGCGTATGCCAGAGCAACGTCGGGCTGGTTGCCGGTCAGCAGAGCAGCGGAGATCTTGGAGCCGCTGTCAGCGGAGCCGCCGGCGTAGGTCAGGTTCAGGCTGACCATGTCATCGCCTTCGTCGAAAGCGGTGGACTGAGCGGTGAACATCTCGCCGCTGGTACCGGAAACGGAGTACCAAACATCCAGAGTCACGGGCTCATTGGAAACAGCGGGAGCATCTTCGCCGCCCTGGTTCTGAGCGGGAGCGTTGGTGGGGATGGGAGCCTGGGTCTCGTTGGGGTCCTTGGCATACTGGGTGATACAGCCGGACAGGGCGCTGCAGAGCATCAGAACGCTCAGCAGCAGAGCAAACAGTTTCTTCATGTGAATTTTCCGCCTTTCAGTTGAAATTGAATTAAGCCTTCATACCGGTCAGAGTGACAGACTTGACCAGCTGCTTGGAGAAGAAGATAAACAGAATCAGCACAGGTACGATACTCATCAGAGATGCAGCCATCATCACCTGGTACTCAGAGGAGGATTCCTGCATCAGGTACTTCATACCGATGGGCAGGGTACGCAGCTCGGTCTTGGTGGTGGCGATCAGGGGCCAGGTGTAGCTCTTCCAGTTACCCAGGAAAGAGAACATACCGGCAGTGGAGATTGCACCGGAGCAGTTGGGGATGACCACCTTGGTCATAACGCGCAGCACACCGCAGCCGTCCAGCTTGGCAGCGTCGATCAGATCCTTGGGGATGGATGCGAAGTAGCTGATCAGCAGGAAGGTGGTAAATGCAGTGGTGATCTGAGGCAGAATGATACCGGCGTAGGTATCCAGCAGCTTCAAGGATGCAACAGTCAGGTACATGGGGATCATGGTAACGACCATGGGCACGAACATGGAGCTGCGCATGAACACATAGAACAGGCTCTTGCCGGGGTAATCCAGATGCACCAGAGAGTAAGCGGCAATGATGGAGATACCGATCTGCAGGGCAGTCTGCACGATGGTGGTGTAGATGGTGTTGATATAGTACAGGCCGAAGGGGATCATCTCGAAGACCTTGGTGAAGTTCTCGGTGGTCCAGACAGAGGGGATCCACTTGGGGGGATAGGAGTAGATATCGGCAGCGGTCTTAAAGGAAGACAGCAGCATCCACACGAAGGGGAACAGCATGGCGATGGAGCCGATAGCCAGCACAGTGAATACGAACCAGTTGGTGCTCTTCAGCTTCTTTTCTCTTTTAAACAGTTTCATTTCTTTCCCCTCCTTTACTCAGTATCGATGGTCTTGCTGGAGTCAATGTGAGACTGGATCTGGGTAAGCACAAAGATCACAATGAACAGCAGCAGGGAAGCAGCGGATGCGCGACCCATTCTTGCATGGGTGAAGGCCTGCTCGTAGATGTAGTTCACGATCAGCAGGGTGGAGCCCAGAGGACCGCCATCGGGTGTCATGACGTTGATCTCGGTAAAGACCTTGAAAGAGTTGATGATACCCATCATGATCACGAAGGAAGTGATGGGGCGCAGCAGGGGGAACTTGATCTTCCAGAAGCACTGCCACTCGGAAGCGCCGTCCAGGCGGGCAGCTTCCAGATAGCTGTCGGAGATGTTCTGCAGGCCGGACAGGAACAGGATCACGTTGTAACCCACGCCCTTCCAGATGGAGAAGAACAGGATGGACAGCATGGAGGTGTCTTCATGGTACAGCCACTTCAGCTTTTCCAGGCCCAGCCACTCCAGAATCTGGTTGAAAGGACCCACAGCGGGATCGTAGAACCAGATCCAGATCAGGCTGGATGCAACCATGGGCACCACGACGGGAGCAAAGTAAGTAGAACGCAGGAAGCTTCTCAGAGGAATGTTCTGATCCAGCATCACAGCGATCAGCAGAGCCAGCGCGGTATCCAGAGTCAGCTTCAGGAAGGAATACTTGCAGGTATTCCACATGGAGAGCCAGAATCTGTCATTCTTCAGCAGATAGGTATAGTTGGACAGGCCGATCTGCTTCATTTCGCCGGTAGCCATGTTAAAGTTGGTGAAGCTCAGCTGGATAACCTGCACCACGGGAATCACGAAGGTGAAGGCCAGGAAAGCCACGGTGGGGATCATCAGGCACAAGCCGAAAATTGCCTCCACGGTATTGAACTTTCTGCCCATAAAGGTGAACTTAATCGCCTTCTTTGCCTGGGGGTCGAGAGTTTGGGGAGTAGACTTGCTCATTGGGTTTCCTCATCTCCTTTTCAGGACAGTTAATAGATTGGGTTTGTATTGCAACAGGACATTGCCCTCGGGGAGCACATAGGGATTTCCATCGGCCACGGCACATACCGTGTTTGCCAGGCCGCGCAGGATCAGTTTGTCGCCGGGCTGCAGCAGCAGCTGCGCGCCGCAGAACCAGTCGTCAAAGCCTTCGGAAGATTCCTCGCAGGTAACGATGGGCACGGCGCTCACAAATACGGAAGCCTGGTAGGGGGTTCCGGGGGTGAAGCACAGCAGGCCGGTCACCGCTCTGCCGTAGAAGTTTTCGCGCTCTACGGTGGAAGCGATCAGCTGACCCACATTGGGCAGCTTCGCAGCAAGCTTCACGCCGTTCTTCTCCGCGGTAAAATCGGGGCCTGCAATGCTGGGCAGGCACTTGCAGACGCGGCGCTTTCCTTCAGCTGCCATGGCATAAGCCTCGAAGGTAACCATCTGGCCATTCTCGGAGCCCAGCAGGGTGTTGCCCAGAACCAGGTCATTGAAACCGTAGGCGATGTGCGCACCCTCGGGAGTCAGCGCTTCCACAGCGCCCATCTGCTCCGGGATCAGCTCTTCCAAAGAAGGAATGTTCTCAGGATCCCGCTCGGTGACGATGGGACCCACATTGGCAGTACCTGCACCCAGACCGAACATGGGAACAGAAAGATTCCGGCTCAGCAGCCAGTCAGCTGCATAGGCAGCGGTTCCGTCGCCGCCGATGGTCACCAGAATATCCGGAGAACGCTCCAGGAGTGTCTCCATAGCCTTGGAAAACTTCTCCAGATAAGCGCCCTCTGCAGGGCCGGGAAGGGTATCGCCCAGCAGTTCGCCGCCATAGCCTGCCACGCCGTAGAGGGCGGCCTGCGGCCATTTTTTCTGCAGCGCATCCAGGATCTTTGCCTGCTGTGTCTGCTTACCGGCGGAGCTGTTGGCGATGACAGCTACCTTCTTCAGAGGCATTTGCGTATTCTCACTCATTGCTCGATCTGCCTCCTTATTTTTTCATATAAGAGTCTTGCGGTCACGGAATCCGTAACCAGCGTTTTAAAGAATCCCGCTCTGGCACCGGCATACAGCGCGTCCACCTTATCCTTGCCGCCGGCAAGACAGATGGTCTTCGGCACTTTGGGAAGTTTTTCAATGGCAAAGGCTGTCTGCCGGTAGCGCTCCTGCAGATCCATGCTGGTGCCGTCTTCAAAGAAGAACTGCGCCAAAACATCGCCCACAATGTTGGAGCGCTTAATATACTGGGCATATTCCTCGCCCAGCTCTTCGGCAAAGAACGTATCGTCGCTGAGGCGCCCGCCCAGTCCGAAAATTGCCGCATCCAGCAGATTCCAGTAGTGCTGCATATTGTGCAGCCGTTTGGTCTCCAGCCTGGAAAGAGGCATTTCCCGTTCCCGGAACACCTGCATACCGGAGAAGAAGCTCTTGCCCCGGTATTTTTGGGCAAACCGGTCAATAATGGCATTGATCTGCAGGTGGGGGTCGTTAGTGCCGGAAGTGCCCACCAGCGGCACAAACAGCGTTTCGCTGTCATAGTTGCCGAAGGGCACATGGAAAGAAGCCTGGTAAACGGTTCTTCCCCAGCCCACGCCCACAACTCTGCTGTTGCGGATGGTGTTGGCAATCAAAGGCGCGGCACCCATAGCGATTGCCAGGTTGATCACCTCTTCACTGAGGTCCATCTCATCCACAGGGACAATCACCAGATTCTGCAGATTCAGCTCTCTTGCCAAAAGGGATTCCAGTTTGTCAGACCCAAGCTGATCCGGGAGCATCACCTCAATGCGAACCAGGCCCTGCTGCCGGCTCTGCTCCAGAAGTCTGGAAATCTGAGAGCGGGACAGGTTTTCCTGTCTGCCGATCTCTGCCTGATTCATACCGTCCAGGTAGTACATTTTCGCTACGCGGTACAGCTGCATCAGATCCACGGTGACACCCCCTTTTCAGCGGTTTTCTTAAAAAATTAGCCTCTCAGGATCTTGTCCAGAGTTTCGATCAGCTCGCTGGCATCGTCGTTCTGGTACAGGTTTCTGCCGAAGCAGAAGCCCTTAACGCCGCAGCGGACAGCGTCGGCAGCGATTTCAGCGATATCCTTACCCTTGGGGCCGCCGGCCAGCACGATGGGCACGGGGCAGTTGGATACGACTTCTTCGAAGCGCTCGGTGTAGAAAGCCTTCACCACGTCAGCGCCCAGCTCAGCAGCGATACGAGCGCCGTTGGCCTGGATCTCGAAGGACTGGGTCTTGCTGAAATCATCAGCCAGAACTTCCACGATGACAGGGATGTTCAGGCGGTGATAACGGTCGATGGAAGCAGCGGTATCCTGAATGTAGTTGTAGTCAGCGCCGCCGATGGTGATCATCATAACCACGGCATCAGCACCCATAGCCAGAGCCACTTCGGGGCTGACATGGTTCTTCTGCATGCTGGAGAACTCGCTGGCGCAGAAGGAGCCGCCGGCGGAAGTACGCAGGATCAGCTTCTTGTTCAGGATGTCCTCCTCAACCAGATTGGCAATACCCACATTCAGCAGGAAAGCGTCCAGCTTGCTGTCCTTGTACTTTCTGACCTTGCCCAGAGGATCTTCCAGGCCCTCCACCAGACCGCACATAGGCAGGTCGGTAGCCATAGCAAAGAGCTTGCCGCCGTTGGAGAACAGACGCTGAGTGTTTCTTTTCAAACCGTTCATAATGATTTTCCTTTCGTTTTTAATATTTTAATATTTTGTGACATACTGTGATACGGTAACTATACCATCCCACTTCAAACAATCGCAATCAGTTTATCATAACTTGCACAAATGTGCATGGGTTTCTTGGAATTTTGTCAACTCGCCCAAAAGCGGCTGTTTGTTTTGTATGATATTACAATTCAGGATATCGGTATTTTCATACGAATTGCTGCAATATCCGGGCAATTTCTTCCATTTTTTGCTACATTCTAAATGTTCACGGTTTATATGCATGGATTGTTTCCAACGCTTCCCGGCCCAGGGGAAACTGCAAAAAGCACCATCCAAAGGATGGTGCTTTTTGCAGTTTATCAGATACCTGCCATCTCCAGCAGCTGGGGAACCTTGTCCTCCCAGCCCAGAGCCATGATGTGCAGACCCTGGCAGTAGGGGCGGCACTCCTTAATGACCTTGGCTGCCAGCTCCACGCCGGTGATACCGGCCTTGGCCTTTTCCTTATCGGCAGCCAGCTCGTCGATCATCCACTGAGGAACATGGACACCGGCCACATTTTTGTTCATGAACTTGGCCATACCGGCAGACTTGGGAATAATCACACCCAGCTGCACGGGCTTGCCGAACTGGCTGGCCTTCTCCATGAAGGAGATGAACTTCTCGGAATCGAACACGGCCTGGGTCTGGAAGTACTCCGCACCGGCCATAACCTTGCGCTCCATCTTGGCCAGCTGTGCGTCCACACTGTCAGAGCAGGGGGACACAACGGCGCCCTTGGCAAACTTGGGGGGCTCGCCCACCAGAGCCTGGCCGCCCAGATCCACGCCCTTCTCCAGCTGGCAGGCAGCGTGCAGCAGGGAAACGGAGTCCAGATCGAACACGGGCTTTGCACCGGGATGGTCGCCCATCTTGGTGTGGTCACCGGTGAGGCAGAGGATGTTGTCGATGCCCAGCATAGCAGCGCCCAGCAGTTCGGACTGCAGTGCGATGCGGTTGCGGTCACGGCAGGTCAGCTGCAGAATGGGGTTCAGACCGGCATTCTTCAATGCCACGCAAGCGGGCAGGCTGCCCATACGCATGACAGAGGACTGGTTATCGGTAACATTCACAGCGGTGATATTGCTCAGGTAAGTCTTGGCCTCTTCCACCAGATGATCCACATGGATGCCCTTGGGGGGGCCTACTTCGGCAGTGACAACAAACTGGCCGTTATCAAACAGTTCGGTAATTCTCATATCGGTTAACTCCTTTACACTTTGTCATCCTTGGCGTAGTCCCGCAGCTGGATGGGGCACTTCAGCACATCCAGGCGGCCCAGCTTCTTCAGCTTCTGGTAGATACGCTCCCAGCCGCATTCCATGCTGGGATCCACTTCGCACTTGCCGTCCTTGGCACCGCCGCACTGGCCGTTAATCAGGCTCTTGGAGCAGGCAGTAATGGGGCAGATGCCGCCGGTGAGGTTCAGGTAGCACTGACCGCACTGCTTGCAGTCATGCTCCAGAGGGGTAACGCCCTGGAAACCGGGCAGACGGTAGGTATCGCAGCCGGCAATGACCCGCTTGTCTTCAAACAGAGCGGCCACGGTCTGCACACCAACACCGCAGGACAGCACCAGGATGGTGTCGGCAGCCTCGATGCTTGCCATATGGCCCCGCAGACGCAGCCGCAGGTTCTCTTCATTGCAGATGTAATCGGTAACGAAGCTTCCGGTGAGCACACCGGCAGCAGCCAGTTCCTTCACCAGTTCATCGGCTTCCTTTTCGGGGAAGCGGATCTCGCTGCAGCCATGGCACAGCAGCGCAAACACCTTGCCCTGCACCTGTGCCTGGATGGTTTCTTGATTCTTCAGTTCGGTAATCAGCATATTACTTCAGCCCCCTTACGCCGTTCTTGCCCATCTTGATCATGGTGACCAGAGGCAGCTTGGAAGAGCAAATATATTCGCAGCAGCGGCATTCCATGCAGTCCATGATGTTCATGTCCTTGCAGCCCTGCCAGTTCTGAGCGCCCACCAGCTTGAAGTAGTGCAGAGGCTTCAGCTCCATGGGGCAAACATCCACGCAGCGGCCGCACTTGATGCACTCGTTGGGTTCGGTCTCATCCGTATCGATGGCAATGATGCCGTTGGATCCCTTCATAATGGGAGTATCCAGGGTTTCCTGGGGGAAGCCCATCATGGGGCCACCGGCCTTCACCAGCACATTCTCACCGGCAATACCGCCGCAGGCTTCCACCAGTGCGGCAGCGGGGGTACCCACCCGCACAATGAAATTCTGTGGGTTGGGGATGTACTTACCGGTAACGGTGGTCACACGCTCCACAAGGGGCATGCCGGTCTTGATGGCATCGGCAATGGCCTTGACGGTGGAAACATTGCTGACGCAGGCGCCCACATCCGCAGGCAGCTTGCCGCTGGGAACGCTGCGGCCCAGAGCCCGCTTGATGAGCATTTTCTCACCGCCCTGGGGATACTGGGTGGCAACTTCCAGCACTTCGATGCCTTCGATACCGGCGGTCTTTTCCCGCAGCAGGGCGATGGCATCGGGC
The DNA here is from genome assembly GCA_017435525.1 of Oscillospiraceae bacterium. Taxonomy (GTDB): domain Bacteria; phylum Bacillota; class Clostridia; order Oscillospirales; family Oscillospiraceae; genus Faecousia. The sequence goes on from JAFSEW010000029.1 coordinate 26,948, forward strand.
TTGTTTTCTTCGATGACAATGATGCCCTTGGGGGCAGCCACAGTCTTCATTTCAGCCTGCAGACCGAAGATAATATCGTCGGCGTACTCCAGCAGCACACGATGGTCAGCTGTCAGCATGGGCTCGCACTCACAGGCGTTGATCAGCACAGCCTCAATGGGCTTGCCAGGGTTCAGCTTCACATAGGTGGGGAAGCCTGCGCCGCCCATACCCACGATGCCCGCATTCTTCACGATCTCAATGATCTCGGCGGGGGTCAGTTCCTCCAGAGCCTTGTTGGGCCTCACGGATTCGTCCAGCAGATCCTTGCCGTCGTTGGCAATCACAATGCTGAGGCAGGTGCCCCGGGTGGCATGGGGGCGATCCTCGATGGCCACAACGGTACCGCTGACGGGGGCATGGACAGGGGCAGAGATGAAACC
>JAFSEW010000030.1 GCA_017435525.1 Oscillospiraceae bacterium
CCCTACGCAGAAGTTATCTCCGGCATGACCTCCTTCTTCCTGGGCGTTCGCTATGTCTGCCCCACCGCTACCATGGATGTAACCTTCACCAACTCCTGGTACGATCCCACCCTGGAGCAGGAAGGCGCTGTGAAGCTGATCAACAACAACTGCAAGCTGATCTCCCTGCACGCTGACTCCATGGGCGCTCCCACCGAGTGCCAGAACAACGGCGTTCCCTTCGTGTTCTACAACGGCTCCGCCAAGGACGCTTGCCCCGACACCTACATCGTTGCTTCCTACATCAACTGGGCTCCCTACATGACCTACTCCATGAAGGCTGCCATGAACGGCGAGACCATCGCTGCTGACTGGGTTGGCACTCTGGAGAACGGCGGCGTTGCTCTGAAGGATCTGAACGAGGCTGTTGCTGCTGAAGGCACTGCCGCTAAGCTGGAAGAAGTGAAGGCTGCTCTGCTGGACGGCTCTCTGAAGGTCTTCGACACCACCACCTTCACCGTTGGCGGCAAGACCCTGGACAGCTACCTGGCTGATGTGGACGACATGGGCGACTTCGTTCCCGAGACCGAGGTTATCTCCGAGGGCTACTTCCACGAGTCTGAGTTCCGCTCCGCTCCCTACTTCGATATGTTCATCGACGGCATCACCAACCTGGATGCATAAGTAAACTTTCAGGGAAGCCCTGTGCAAGCAGGGCTTCCCTATCGTGCCGTAAAGGGCAACCCAGTAACTGTTTCCGCTGCTGAGTTGCCCTTTGCTGCATGTGTGACAGTAACGATCCCATTACAGAACAGGAGGATAAACTCTATGGAAAAGAGAGTAGCCGCAGTTAAAATGCGAGATATCACCAAAACATTTGGTCCCGTTGTGGCAAACGACCATGCAAAGCTGACCATTTATAAAGGTGAGATTCTTTCTCTGCTGGGCGAAAACGGCAGCGGTAAAACCACCCTCATGAATATGCTTTCCGGCATTTATTACCCCGATGAAGGCAATATTTTCATCAACGGCGAGAAAGTGGTAATTCGTTCCCCGAAAGATGCCTTTGACCATGGTATCGGTATGATTCATCAGCATTTCAAGCTGGTGGATGTGCTCACCGCCACAGAAAATATCATCCTGGGTCTTGAGGGAAAGCTGGATCTCAAAGCCGCATCCCAGAAGATCCGTCAGATCTGCGATGCCTACGGTTTTGAGATTGACCCCGATCAGAAGGTCTACGACATGTCTGTTTCCCAGAAGCAGACGGTGGAAATCGTAAAAGTGCTCTATAGAGGCGCGGATATTCTGATTCTGGACGAGCCCACCGCGGTTCTTACCCCTCAGGAAACCGACAAGCTGTTCGCCGTGCTTCGCAACATGCGCGACGACGGAAAGGCCATTATCATCATCACCCACAAGATGCACGAGGTGGAAGAGCTTTCCGACCGGGTGACGATTCTGCGCCAGGGCCAGTATATCGACGATATGCCCACCAAGGATACCAACGCCCAGGAAATGACCAACATGATGGTGGGTCATACGGTGGCACTGAACATTGAGCGTCCTGAGCCTGTGGACCCCAAGCCCCGTATTGAAGTCAAGGATCTGACTGTTCGTTCCGCTGACGGCGTTCTGAAGCTGCAGGATGTTTCCTTTACCGCTATGAGCGGTGAGATTCTGGGCATTGCCGGTATTTCCGGCAGCGGCCAGAAGGAGCTGCTGGAGGCTATTGCCGGTCTGCAGAGCGTAGAAAGCGGCTCCATCTGCTATATTGAAGACGACGGCACCCGGGATGATCTGCTCAAGAAAGATCCTATGGCCATCGCGGACATGGGCATCACCCTCTCCTTTGTGCCGGAGGACCGCCTTGGCATGGGTCTGGTAGGCACCATGGACCTGAGCGATAACATGATGCTGCGTTCCTTCCGCAAGGGCAAAGGCTTCTTCACGGACCGCAAGACCCCCAGGCGTCTGGCCAAAAAGATCGTGGAAGAACTCAGCGTCAAAACACCCAGTATCGATACCCCCATCAGAAAACTCTCCGGCGGCAATGTCCAGAAGGTTCTGGTAGGCCGCGAGATTGCCTCTGCGCCCAAGGTTCTGCTGACCGCTTACGCAGTCAGAGGCCTGGATATCAACTCTTCCCACACGATTTACGATCTGATCAATCAGCAGAAGCAGAAGGGTGTGGCTGTCATTTATGTGGGCGAAGATCTGGATGTGCTCCTTGAGCTTTGTGACCGCATTCTGGTGCTGTGCGCCGGTAAGGTAAGCGGTATCGTTCCCGGCAGAAACGCCCTCAAGAGAGACTTGGGCATGATGATGACCAATCACGGAGGTAGCAACAATGCATAAAACCAAAGAACCTCTTTTTCATATTGTCAAGCGTGTGGATACACCCTGGTATTTCAGCTGGTGCGTCCGGGCTGCTGCCATCCTTCTTGCTCTGATCTGCTGCAGTGTGATCAGTACCATTGTCACCAAGGACAATCCCATTCAGATTTTTGCCACCATCATTGACGGCTCTTTCGGATCCACCCGTAAGTTCATGGTTCTGCTGCAAAACACAGCTATGCTGCTGTGCGTTGCCCTGGCCCTGACCCCTGCCTTTAAGATGCGCTTTTGGAACATTGGCGGTGAAGGTCAGGCGCTGATCGGTGCCCTGGCCGCTGCTGCCTGCATGATCCTGATGAAGAATCAGAGCAACTGGGTTGTCATCCCCTGTATGGTAGTTACCAGCATCCTGGCCGGTGCCCTCTGGGGTGCGGTTCCCGCGTTCTTCAAAGCCAGATTTGGCACCAACGAAACCCTCTTCACCCTGATGATGAACTATGTAGCCACACAGTTGGTTGCCTACTTCTCTGTGGTGTGGGAAAACCCCAAGGGTTCCGGCAACATCGGCGTTATCAACGCCAACAGCAAGATCGGCTGGTTCCCGGATATCTTCGGCTCCAAGTACGCCCTGAATATTCTCATTGTTGCCATTGTGACCATTGGCGTTTACATCTACCTGAACTACACCAAGCATGGCTACGAGATCTCCGTGGTGGGTGAAAGCGAGCGTACCGCAAAATATGTGGGCATCAAGGTGGAGAAGGTCATTATCCGCACCATGCTGATCTCCGGTGCTATCTGCGGTCTGGCCGGTCTGCTGCTGGTAGGCGGCACCAACCACACCCTCAATGCCGCCATCGTAGACGGCAGAGGCTTTACCGCCGTCATGGTCTCCTGGCTGGGCAAGTTCAACCCCATCTGGATGATCCTTACCAGTTTCCTGCTGGTGTTCCTGGGCCGTGGCGCCGGAGAAATCGCCACCGACTTTGGCCTGAACGCCTCCTTTGGCGATATCCTCACCGGCATTATTCTCTTCTTCATTATTGGCTGTGAGTTCTTCATCAACTACAAGATCAGCCTGACCAAATCTTTCAAAAAGGAGGGCAAATAACAATGCTGGAAGCCATCCTTTCTTTCCTGCCCCGTGCCATTGCCCAGGGTATCCCCCTGCTGTACGGCTCCACCGGTGAAATCATCACCCAGAAGTCCGGCAATATGAACCTGGGTATTCCCGGCGTCATGTATGTGGGCGGCATCTGCGGCGTCATCGGCGCCTTCCTGTATGAACAGAGCCTGCCCTCCCCCGATGCCATGAACCCTGTGCTGGCTGTGCTGATCCCCACGCTGTTCTGCCTGATCGGTTCTTTGCTGATGGGTCTTCTGTTCTGCTTCCTCACCGTCACCCTCCGGGCAAACCAGAATGTCACCGGCCTTGCCATGACCACCTTCGGTGTCGGTTTCGGCAACTTCTTCGGTGGTTCTCTGGTAAAGCTCTCCGGCGCGGATATGCCTTTCCTGGCGCTCTCCGCCACCTCCAACTGCTTCAAGAAGTCCCTGCCCATTGCCGACAAGCTGGGCGTTTTCGGTGATTTGATCTTGGGCTACAGCTTCCTGGTGTATCTGGCCATTGCCGTCGCGCTGATCGCCGCTTATGTCATCAACCGCACCCGTACCGGCCTGCATCTGCGTGCCGTGGGCGAAAACCCCAGTACTGCCGACTCCGCCGGCATCAATGTCAACCGCTACAAGTATTTCGCCACCTGCATCGGATGCATGATTGCCGGTCTTGGCGGCCTGTACTATGTAATGGACTATGCCAGCGGTATCTGGGCCAACAACGCTTTCGGTGACAGAGGCTGGCTGGCCATCGCTCTGGTAATCTTCACCATCTGGCGTCCCAATGTGGGTGTGCTGGCCTCCTTCCTCTTCGGTGGCCTCTACATTCTCCACATGTATATTCCTTCCGGCATGAATCTGGCCGTCAAGGAGCTTTACAAGATGCTTCCCTATGTGGTTACCATCATCGTGCTGATTATCTCCTCTTTGCGCAATCAGAGAGATAAGCAGCCGCCCCAGTCTCTGGGTCTGCCCTACTTCAGAGAAGACCGCTAACGATTTCCCCCGCAGCAGAAACTGCTGCGGGGGTTTTTGTATGGTGATTATGTCACAGAACCTTCCTGCCTTTCCAGGTATACTATACTCAGAAAGAATTTTTACAAGGAGGTTCCCCTATGAATTACAGCGTATTGATCCAGAACAGAAAATCCGTCCGGGCGTTTACCGATAAAAAAGTCCCCACTGTGGCTTTGGAAGATCTCAAAGCTTACTATCAAACTGCTGTAAAGCGGCTGCTGCCGGAATTACAGACGGAGCTTCTTAACTTTGGCCTGGAAGCCCGGGAAGCATTGGAAGGGGCCGCGGGCTATCATCAATTTCTGGTGGGTGCGCCCCAGTATCTGGTGCTGCTGAGCGAAGTCCATCCTCTGGCCCACATCAACGCCGGTTACATCATGGAAGACCTGATTCTCAAGCTTACGGACATGGATATCGCCAGCTGCTGGCTCACCTTTACCCGGAGCCAGGATGTGAAGAAGGCTCTGGGAATCGATTCTCACCTGGAAGTGGTGGCTCTGGCTGCCTTTGGATTTGAGCGGAAAAGCGCAAAGCGGCTGAAGCTGAATTTTAACAGCATGTCCCAGGTGGATATTTCCGCCAAGCACCGGTACATGGAGCCAAAACGCAGCATTGCGGATCTGGCCTTTCTGGACACCTGGGGAAATTGCCAGAATCTCCAGGAATACATCGGCTTTTATGATGACATGCTCTGGGAATCTCTCTATGCCGCCTCCCTTGCTCCCAGCTATCTGAACCGGCAAGCTTACGGTTTCCTGCTCCGCAACGGCAGTATCAGCCTTATCAGCCGTCCCGATCTTTACAATACGCCCATTGACAGAGATCTGAGCCTGGGTATCGTGCTGCATCACTTTACGGAAGTTGCTCAGCACTGGGCGGGTAAGCTCTGCTGGCAGTTCGGCGATATGCCCCTGGAACTTCCCAACGGCCACAGGCACATTGCCACCGCCGCCCTGGGTCACTGCAGCCAATACTGCACCACCGCCTGCAAATTCTAAGCTGCATACAAGGGGCTGTCTCATTAAGGCATAACCCTCACATTTCATCTGGTAGGGACACCCCTCCGGGGTGTCCAAACTGGAAAAACCGGCACAAATTGTGCCGGTTTTTTATGTTATTGATGTTTTCGCGGACACCGCAGGAGCGGTGTCCCTACAAAAAGTCATTTTGAGACAGCCCTTATTTCTTTTATTTTCTGGGGCAGCGGCGCAAACGCCAGAAGCCCAGCACGCTCATGATCAGGATCAGGACAGTGATTCCTGCCTGATACCAGACATATTCCCGATAATCCGGGGATGTGGTAATAAAAATGGCTGTGGGACCGTCCGCACCGCCGATGACGCCTACATTGTCGGCAAGGGAGGCATTCAACAGATGCATCAGCAAACCAAGAGTTCCGCCGAAGATCAGCGACAGAATACAGCCGATGATCACGGCAAGGCATACCCACCGCCACGGGCTCTTGATATAGGTATAGTCTTTCATCTGGGTGTTCAGTTCAGCGGCAACCTTCTTCGCAGGGCCCAGCTCCGCAAAAATAGCATCCTCCGTCTGTCCCGCTTCCCTGCGGCCCTGGATAGAGCTTTGAAAATCATTCATGACCCGGTCTTTCACATCTTTGGGCATGTTCAGCCGCCTTGCAATGGCCGCCAGATATTTCTTCATGTTGTTTGCCATAGCCTTTCAATCCTCCTGCAAAAATGCATTGACCGTCTGAGAAAAGGTTTCCCAGACCCGGAAGCGCCTTGCGTCTTCTGTCCGGCCTTGTTCTGTGGCCGCATACATCTTTTTCGGCGCGGCCTTTCCTTCCCCGGCAGACCAGGATGACGCAATCATCCCTTCATCTTCCAGGCGGTACAGGATCGGGTATAATGTACCCTCCTTCAAAGTAAACAGCGCCTGCGATCCGGCTTTCAGTTTCGCCATCAGCTCATAGCCATAGGTATCCTGCTGGCAGATGGTATGCAGCACCAGCATTTCCAGCACGCCCTTTTTCAGCTGCTGCAAAAATCGATCTTCCACGATCTCACCCTTTCTATTTAGCATTGCTAAATATATTGTAATGCATTACACAGTATTTGTCAATAGCCTGTTGCATTGGGGTTTTGCCGGTAGTATAATGAAAATAACAAATTTCTTGTCTGCGGGAGGAATCACCATGCGCCAGAGAAAAGTGATGGAAAAGAAATATCAGGTAATCGTAATCGGCGGCGGTCTTTCCGGTGTCTGTGCTGCCCTGGCCTCTGCCCGGCAGGGTGCCAGCACCGCCATTGTGCAGGCCCGGTCTGTCTTCGGCGGCAACAACAGCTCCGAAGTGCGGATGCATGTCTGCGGTGCCAACTGCCATGCAGAAAAGAAAGACCTGGCGGAAACCGGCATTCTCATGGAGCTGCAGCTGCTGAACAAGCAGGTGAACCCCAACTATTCCTTCCCCATGTGGGATATGGTCATGTGGGGCAAGCTGAAGGCAGAGCCCAATCTGGACTGCTACCTGAACACCGTCATGGACGATGTTCAGATGGACGGCGAGCGCATTGCCGCGGTGATTTGCCGCCAGTCCTCCACGGAACTGGTGTACCGGCTGGAAGGCGATGTGTTTGTGGATGCCACCGGTCACGGCACCCTGGGCTACTACGCCGGTGCGGAATTCCGCTACGGCTCCGAAAGCCGGGCCGAATTCCAGGAACCGGATGCCCCGGACGCCGAAAACGGCTTTACCATGGGCAACACCATTCTCTTCCACTCCACCGATATGGGAGAAGATACCCCCTTCATGAAGCCCGATTGGGCCTACACCTACACGGAAGAAGATCTTCAGAACCGTCCCCACGGCAATGTCACCTGGTCCCACGGGGAAAACGGCGTAGAGGAGAAGTACGATGTCAGCTCCGGCTACTGGTGGATGGAACTGGGCGGCGAATGCAAGAACATCATTGAGGAAACCGAAAACCTCAATGATGAGCTGTTCAAATCCATTTTCGGCGTGTGGGATCACATCAAGAATCAGCCGGGCCACCATGCGGAAAATTACGCCATGGACTGGATCGGTTCTGTGCCCGGCATCCGGGAATCCCGGCGACTGGTGGGCGACTATATTCTCAGTGAGAATGACATTCTGGAAAACCGGTTCTTCGATGACGGCGTGGCCTACGGCGGCTGGCCCATCGATGTGCATCCGGAAAAGGGCTTCCATCACAAGGGCCTGCCCACCCGCTACATCAATTTCCCCGGCCACTACGCCATCCCCTACCGCTGCTTCTATTCCAAAAATGTGCCCAACCTGATGATGGCAGGCCGGGATATCAGCGTCAGCAAGCTGGCTATGGCCTCCACCCGGGTTATGGGCACCTGCGCCATCGGCGGTCAGGCTGTGGGTACTGCCGCGGGCATGGCAGCGCTGCTGGGTATTACACCCCGGCAGCTGGGCCAGCAGTATATGCCCCAACTGCGCCAGACCCTGCTGAAGGAGGACTGCTACATTCCCGGTGCCCGGAATGAAGACCCTCTGGACATGGCGCGTACTGCCAATATCACCGCTTCCGGCCACATCCCCGGATACGAGCCGGAAAATGTGATCTCCGGCGTTACCCGGGGTCTGGGTGAAGCTTCCCACGCCTGGCATGCACCCCTGACCGGGCAGGATGCCTGGCTTTCCCTGGGCTTTGACAGCCCCAAGTCCATTTCCCAGGTGCGGCTGACCTTCGATCCCGATCTGAATATCGAAATCATGATCTCCCAGACCAAGCGCCGTCTGGACGGCATGGTTAAGGGTATGCCCCCGGCACTGGTGAAGGATTTCACCCTCCGCCTGCTGAAGGGTGACGAAACCGTGTTCACCCAGACCGTTACCGATAACTGCCGCCGTTTGGCTGTTCTGGACATGCCTGCAAGCCTGGAAGCAGACCGGGTGCTGGTGGAAATCCATGCCACCTACGGCGATGCAGTTGCCAAGGTCTTTGAAGTGCGAATCTACTAAGGATGTGATCTCCCATGCTGAATCCCACTGCCCGAACCTGGGCAGAAATTGATACCGCCGCGCTTGTGCACAACCTGCATGTGGCACGGCAGCACACGGACAAAAAGCTCATGTGCGTCATTAAGGGCGATGCCCACGGCCACGGCGCTGTGGAATGCGGCCGCGCCCTGGAAAAGGCCGGGGTGGATGCCTTTGCCGTAGCCTGCCTGGAAGAGGGCATTGCCCTGCGTCAGGGCGGCATCACCCTGCCCATTCTGGTGCTGGGCTGGACAGATCCTGCCCAGGCTCCCATGCTGGCAGAATACGCCTTGGCACAAAGTGTCTTTGAGGAAGCCTATGCCGCGGATCTCAACGCCGCAGGCGTGCCCCTGGACATCCATGTAAAACTGGACACCGGCATGTCCCGCACCGGCATCTTTGCCCAGGAACAGCCGCAGGCCGCTGCGGAAGCTGTGCTGCGGATCTGCGCGCTGCCCAACCTGCGTGTAAAGGGCATTTTCTCTCACTGCGCCGTGGCAGATGTGCCGGAAGAAGATGCGTTCACCGCCTTCCAGGTGGCGAACTTTCAAAATGTTCTGGATATTCTAAGCAGCCGGGGCTTCCCCCGGGATGTGATCCGGCACATGGGCAACAGCGCTGTGACGCTGTACCATCCGGAAGCCCATTTTGACATGGTACGGCTGGGCGTGATGCTCTACGGCTTCTATCCCGATGGCATCCATCGGGACAATGGCCCGCTGCGTCCCGTGCTGACATTAAAAACCCGGATTGCCCAAATAAAGCAGCTGCCTGCCGGCGCTGCAGTCAGTTATGGCTGTACCTATCATACGGACAAACCCACGAAAATTGCGGTGGTGGCCGCAGGCTATGCCGATTCCTATCCCCGGAGCCTCAGCAACAAGGGGGCTTATGCCGTGATCCGGGGCCAAAAATGCCCCCAGATCGGCCGTATCTGCATGGACATGTGCATGTTTGATGTGACCGGCGTGGACGCGGAAGCCGGGGACGAAGTAATCCTCTACGGCGCAGGGGGCATGACCCTGGATGAAATTGCCGCCCTCACCGGCTCCATCAACTGTGAAGTCACCTGCCTGTTGCCTAAGCGGGTGAAGAAAGTCTATCTGTAAGGAGGCATCTTCATGGACATTCTCATTCAAAACGCCAAGCTCATCGACGGTACAGGCAAAAGCGCCTACACCGGCAATATCGGTATCCATCAGGGCAAGCTGGTGCTTTCCAACCTGCCGGACACTGCAGAGGAAATCATAGACGCCGCCGGAAAACATCTGGCCCCCGGCTTTATTGATGTGCACTCCCACGGTGATGAACTGATCGGCAGCCCCGGCACCTTCGGCGATCTTTGCAAAGTCAATCAGGGCTTTACCACTCAGATCGGCGGCCAGTGCGGTGTCTCCGGTGCCCCTACCTCCGCAGCCTTCCAGCAGGACCCGGTGGTTTCCACCGAAGCCATGAATCCCCGGCTGCTGCAGCTGCGCCGTGACGGTCTGAGTTGGCCGGAATACGCCGAATTTGTCCGCAGTGTGCCCAAAGTGACCAACTACAAGCTGTTCGTCGGCTTCAACGCCATCCGTATCGCCGCCATGGGCTATGCAGACCGCAAGCCCACCGACGAGGAAATGGATCACATGAAGGCTATGCTGAAAGATGCCATGGAAGCCGGTGCCGTGGGCATGTCCAGCGGTCTGGCCTATGTGCCCGGCACCTATGCCGACACGGAAGAACTGATCCAGCTGTGCAAGGTCATGGCCCCCTACGGCGGCATCTATGCCACCCACATGCGCAACGAATCCAAAGATCTGCTGACCTCCGTGAAAGAAGCCATTCGCATCGGCGCAGAAGCGGGTGTCCCGGTACATATTTCCCATTTCAAGGTCATGGGCCGGGACTACTGGGGCAACCACAAAGCCGCCATCGCAGAAATCGAGAAAGCAAAAGCCGCAGGCCAGGATATCACCTGCGACCAGTATCCCTACAACTGCTCCATGACCATCTACACCCCCTGCATGCCCCCCTGGTATTTCACCGAGGGCACCGAAGCTCTGGTGGACAAGCTCCACGATCCCGCTCTGCGGGCGAAAATCCGTGAAGAAATGGAAGATCCCGCTTCGGATTACGAGAACTTCTACCGCAACTCCGGCAGCTGGGAGGGTGTTACCCTCTGCTACTGCCCCAAGACCCCGGAAGCCGAAGGCAAATCCGTTGCCGCCTATGCCGCCGAAATGGGTAAAGATCCCTTTGAAGCCTATTTTGATCTGGTGATTGCCAACCGGGGCGTGGGCACCGCTGTGTATCACTCCATCAGCGATGACGATATTTTCGATATCATCCGCCTGCCCTATGTGATGGTGGGCAGCGACGGTCTGGTGGGCAGCCGGGAGGAAAAGTGCCATCCCAGAGGCTGGGGCACCATGGCAAGAGCCATCTGCGCCATGACCAAAGACAATTCCATTCTCCCCCTGGAAACCCTGATCCACCGCAACACCGGCATGGCTGCCGCCCGGTTCGGCCTGAAAAACAAGGGTCTGCTGCAAGACGGCTATGACGCAGATCTGGTGCTGTTCGACTATGAAGCCCTGCAAGACAATGCCACCTACGCCAATCCCAACGCCCTGGCCGGGGGCATTTTGCGGGTCTTTATCGGCGGCGAAACCGTGTATCAGGACGGCGCGCTTACCGGCGCCACCCCCGGTAAGCTGCTGTAACCCCTTGGTGACATCATCACCGAAGGTGTTTTCGCTTTTTGCTATATTGGTGCAAATAAATAATAAGGAGGTGCCCATTATGGCAAAGGAACGGCTTTCTGAAGCCCTCTCCCATCAAATCGAACTGGATCAACGCAATCACGCAAATACCGGCCGGGCATTCCCGGATAGTCAGGCGCTGCGGCGCCACAGCAACCAAACCCACACCCCGGTCTGGCGACCTAACTTCGCCAAGGACATTGACCGGATCATGTACAGCCCTTATTACAACCGCTATACCGACAAGACCCAGGTCTTCTCCCTGGTGAAAAACGATGATGTGACACGCCGGAGCCTCCATGTGCAGTTGGTATCCCGGATCGCCCGAACCATCGGCAGAGCGTTGAACCTGAATTTGGATCTCATTGAAGCCATTGCCCTGGGTCACGATATCGGCCATCCCCCCTTCGCCCATATGGGCGAGCGGTTTCTCAGCGAGCTGTATCACAAGCAAACCGGCCGGTTTTTCCACCATAACATCCACTCCGTCCGGGTGCTGGATCAGATTTTTCCGCTGAACCTGAGCCTGCAGACCCTCACTGGTATCGCCGGCCACAATGGTGAAATTGAGCTGGCAGAATATCATCCGGTGCCTATGGAAACCTTTGCCGATTTTGACGCAGAAATCGAGAAGTGCTATGCGGCAGCTGGCTATGCCAACAAAATCCAGCCCTCCACCCTGGAGGGCAATGTGGTGCGCATTTCCGATATTATTGCTTATCTGGGCAAGGACCGGCAGGATGCGGCCAATATCCGCATGGTGGATAAGCGGGCTTTCTCCTCTTCCGATATCGGCACCGTAAACTCCGAAATCATCAACAATCTGGTGGTCAACCTCATTGAGAACAGCTACGGCAAGCCCTATATCATGCTGGATGAGAAGCATTTCAAAGCCGTGCAGGAATACAAGCGGGATAACTACGCCATGATCTATATCCATGAGCCGGGCCGCTTCCAGCTGGAGCAGACTGCCAAACCCATGATGCAGGATATCTATGGTCAGATGCTGGAAGATCTGCAGAAAGACAAACAGAATTCGCCCATTTTCCGGCATCATATTGATTATGTAAACCGCACCCACTATCCCCGGCCGGTACCCTATGAAAGCACCGAGCCCAATCAAATCGTAGTGGATTATATTGCCAGCATGACCGATGATTATCTGGTGGATCTGCACCGGTATCTGTTCCCGGACAGCCCTTACAACCTGGACTACACCGGCTATTTTGTAGATCTGCAAGCACCGTAACCTATCGAGCAAGGTTTTTTCCCGGCTAAGAAAAAACCTTGCTCTTGCTTTTTTCACCCAAAGTGCTATGATGTAGAAAACAAAAAAGAAAGTCAGGTCTATCCTATGGAAATCGTACTTCTGGAAAAACTCACCGATCCTGCCAAGCAGGAAGCCATCCGGCAGCTGCTGATCCTGGCTGATCAGGAATTTGTGCCCCCCATCTCCGCCCGCACTTCCTCTACCCAGATGAATCTGGCTCCCGGCGGCACCGGCAGCGTGGATGCCTACTATGAAACCATCCGGGATCTGCCTGTGGTGCTGGCTCTGGAAAATGACCGGGTTGTGGGCTTCATGCACTTCCGGTTTGACCACACCTGTGACCATATCTCCTATCTTCCCAACGCCTATGCCTGCACCTCCTCCGTCCATCCCGACGGCCGTGGCCACGGCCTCATGACAAAGTTCTACACGGCTATCATCGAAGCCTATCCCGAGCGGATGGTTTGCACCCGCACCTGGCACACCAACCTGGGCCACCTGCACATTCTGCGCAAGCTGGGTTTCACCGAGACCTGCTGCCTGGAAAATGACCGGGGCGAAGGTATCCACACCGTGTATTACGCCCTGCCTCCCAGAGTATAAAGTCAAAACCCACCGGAAAGGCGGGTGCGCATAGGGATTTATACGCTCCAAACCGGATCTTTTCCCGCAATACTGCGCAAAAAAACCATGGCAGGCGTCAGCCTTGCCATGGTTTTTTCTCTTGTCTTGCTGTAAAATCTCTCGCTTTGGAGTGCTTCGCAGTTTTGAGGGAAAGATTTTTTCTCACAGGGAAGACA
>JAFSEW010000031.1 GCA_017435525.1 Oscillospiraceae bacterium
ACCCTGGGTACTCTGGACGGCGCCAATGTGGAGATCGCCCAGGAGGCTGGCCGTGAGAACGAGTATATCTTCGGCCACACCGTGGAGCAGATCAACGAAGCCAAGCACAGCTACCGCTCCCGCGGCATCTACGAGATCGACGCAAGACTGCGCCGGGCTCTGGATACCCTGGTGGATGGCACCGTGCCCACCGACAACGAGCAGCAGGAGCTCTACCACGCTCTGCTGGACGGCACCCACTGGCACAAGGCTGACCACTATTTCATCCTGCTGGACTACGCTTCCTACATGGATGCCAAGCTCCAGGCCAACAAAGACTATGCCGACCGCATTGCCTTCGGCCGCAAGTGCCTGATGAACATTGCCAGCGCCGGCAAGTTCTCCTCCGACCGCACCATCCGTCAGTACGCCGAAGAGATCTGGCACATCGAACCCACCAAGTACTAAGAAGCAAAACCAGGCTTTCCAATGGAAAGCCTGGTTTTTTTCTGTTGCATTTTTTGTTTTTCTGCGACCTATATGGCAGAAGGGCCTTTCCGGAAAGGAGGAATGACATGGCAGATGCCACACTTTTGACACTGTACCGCAACCGGGATGAACAGGCAATCCAAAGAACCATAGACATCTATGGCAGCTATTGCCGCACCGTAGCTGCCAACATATTGGACAATCCCCAGGATATTGAAGAAGCTCTGGCTGACACCTGGCTGAAAGTATGGAACGCGGTTCCGCCCTATGAGCCGAAATACTGGAATCTCTTTCTGGCTAAAATTGTCCGCAGCTGCGCTCTGGATATTTGGCGCAAAAACCATTCTCAACGCCGGGGCAGCGGCCAGGCAGATCTTGCCCTGGAAGAGCTCAGCCAGTGTATTCCGTCCCGGATCTCCCCTGAATTGCAGCTGCAGTCCAAAGAATTGGTTCAGGCAATTTCTTCTTTCCTGCGCATTCTTCCTGCGCGTCATCGGGTTATTTTTCTCAGCCGATACTTCTACCTGGAAGATCTGGCCGCGATCGCGAAGGCAAACGGTATGCGCGAAGCCAACGTGCGGATGCTGCTCAGCCGTATTCGCCGGAAATTGAAAATGCACTTACTACAGGAGGGATATTTATGACTGTCCAGGAACAATTACTGGATGCCATCGGCGGCATTGAGGAAGAACTTCTTCTGAAGCCAAATGCACCGTCTATTCGCCGAATCCGTGTGGGTCTGATTGCCGCTGTGGTGGCAATCATGCTGGCCTGCAGCGCTTTTGCTGCAGAAATCCTTTACGGCAAAACCGATATGGATAATATGATTACCGGTTCCGGAAGATTTCTCTTCCATGACGGCCAGATTTTCTTTGAAGAACCCTATCAGGGAATTCTGGCTCTGAATACCCAAAACCGTTCTGTCAATACAATTTCAACCCAGGACACCGGCCTTCGAAGTCTGTTTATCCTGAATGGTCGTCTTGGCTATGTCCGGGGTTTTCAGGATGTGGTCTTGCAGAAAGAAGATTCCATTGGGTGGGATGTCCTTTTCAGCGGCAGCTATCCCCGGATGCATTTGGACGGCAGCTTCCTGTATAGCGACAACGGCATGCAGCTTCAGCGCACCGATCTTGCCACCGGAGAGGCTACCGTATTGGCCAACGATACCCACGGGTATTTTGTGGATGAAGAATATCTGTATGTGCTGGCAGGAGGCCGAGGAAATGTCTTTTTGCGAAGCAGGAAAGACACCGTTTCTTTTGAAGAAATCCCGCTTTCTTTCTATCCCGCAGCAATCTATGTGGATGGGGAAGATATTTACCTCTCCCGCTATGCCGCCTTGGCGGAAGGCGAGCCGAATTTCCGGGTCATTCACTATCGGGACGGCGTGGAAACGCCGCTGCCCATCTACAGCGGCTTACTGCAGGCCGTAGGAAACACCATTTATTATCTGCAGAACAACACCCTGAAAACCTACAACACGGATACCGGTGCCATAGAGATCCTGCAAGATCGGGTTTTCGAGTTTTCCATTCTGGAGGAACGCTATCTCTGTATCACATATCTTTATGACCGCGGAACGGAAATCCGGGATCTGAACACCAACGCAACGCTCTATCCCGCCAACAGGAATTGACGCTTTCGGCACAATCTGCAAGCCCTGCCAATCGGCAGGGCTTGCTTTTTTCGAGCATACGGATCCTTCGACTGCGGGCTTCGTATGAATTGTGGTATGCTTGCCACCGGCAAGCATGTTTATTTTGATTCGCTGCGCGGAGCACCATGCTCAGGATGACAGCGAGAACGCAAAGCTCTGCCATGTCATCTGTCATTCTGAGCGCAGCGCAGCGGAGCCGAAGAACCCGTTCTCCATAACCGGAGCCGTGTGCACAGCGGTTGTGAAAAATCTGGATTTTACCTCTTGTAAAGTGCTGGAAATTGTGGTAAACTGAATTAGTTTGAAAGAATTTTCTGTTTTTATTAGCAGTTCGGAGGATATAGCGTATGTCTACCTTACATGAAGAAATCAGCCGGCGCAGAACCTTTGCCATTATCTCTCACCCTGACGCCGGTAAAACCACCCTGACCGAAAAATTCCTGCTCTACGGCGGTGCCATCGCCCAGGCAGGCGTTGTTAAGGGCAAGAAGAATTCCCGCGCCGCCACATCCGACTGGATGGAGATTGAAAAGCAGCGTGGTATTTCCGTTACCTCTTCCGTGATGCAGTTCCAGTACGGCGGCTTCTGCATCAACATTCTGGACACCCCCGGCCACCAGGACTTCTCCGAGGATACCTACCGCACCCTGATGGCTGCGGACTCCGCGGTGATGGTCATCGACGGTGCCAAGGGCGTGGAGCCCCAGACCCGGAAGCTGTTCAAAGTCTGCGCCATGCGCCACATCCCCATCTTTACCTTTGTCAACAAGATGGACCGGGAAACCAAGGACCCCTTTGACCTGCTGGACGAAGTGGAGCGGGAACTGGGCATCGAAACCTATGCCATGAACTGGCCCATTGGCTGCGGTAAGGACTTCCAGGGCGTTTATGACCGGGAACAGGGCCAGCTGCTGTTCTTCTCCGGTGTTTCCGGCAAGAACAAGGCTGCCAAGCAGACCATTGATCTGTATGATCCCCAGGTTGCCCAGCTTCTGGACAGCGAAAGCAAGCATCAGCAGCTGATCGACGATGTGGAGCTGCTGTCCGCCGGTCGGGAAATGGACATTGATGCCGTACAGCATGGTCAGCTGAGCCCTGTGTTCTTCGGCTCCGCCCTGACCAACTTCGGCATTGAGCCTTTCCTGGAAGCGTTCCTGAAGCTGACCCCCGCACCCCTGTCCCGCACCGCGGACTGCGGCGAGATCGACACCTTCAGCCCCGATTTCTCCGCCTTTGTGTTCAAGATTCAGGCCAACATGAACAAGGCCCACCGTGACCGTCTGGCTTTCATGCGGATTTGCTCCGGCAAGTTCCAGCGTGACGCGGAATACTACCATGTGCAGGGCGGCAGAAAGATGCGCCTGTCCCAGCCCCAGCAGCTAATGGCTGCGGAGCGTGAAATCGTGGAGGAAGCCTACGCCGGTGATGTCATCGGCGTGTTCGACCCCGGTATTTTCTCCATCGGCGACACCATCACCGTTCCCGGCAAGAAATTTGCCTATTCCGGCATTCCTACCTTTGCCCCGGAGCATTTCTGCCGTGTTTCCGCCAAGGATTCCATGAAGCGTAAGCAGTTCGTCAAGGGCACCGAGCAGATCGCCCAGGAAGGTGCCATCCAGATTTTCAAGGTTCCGAATTCCGGTATGGAAGAAGTGATCGTGGGCGTTGTGGGTACGCTGCAGTTTGATGTGTTCCAGTACCGCATGAAGGGCGAGTACGGCGTGGATCTGCGGATGGAAGGCCTGCCCTACGAAGAGATCCGCCTCATCGACAGCTATCCCGGCGACCTCACTGACCTGAATCTGGGCAGCGACGCCGAGCTGCTGGAAGATTACCGTGGCCGCAGCCTGCTGGTATTCACCAGCTTCTGGGCCATCGATTTCATCTGCCGCCGGAACCCCGGCCTGGTTCTGAAGGAAATCGTTGTGGAAGAAGGCTAAATAACAAGATCCCGAGTCGCAAGACTCGGGATCTTTTGTGTTACGGCATCACATCGCCGAAATAATATTCCATTTCCGACTGGGACAGCTGGAAGTGCATTTTCAGATCCGCCAGCACATGCTGATCCCGTTTGCCATTATTGACATAGTCCCGCAGCGCCTGCACAGACTTTTCCCACTGGGCCACCGTGCGGTTCCACCGCTCCCGGTCTCTGGGCACTTCCGATTCAATGGCCGCCACGATCTCATCAATGACCTGATTAAAATATTCCTCATTAAGGATCGTACCCATCAGCTCCGCATAGCGCTTCAGGAATACATCCTGGCCGGTTTTGCTTGCCAGGGCCGCCCGGATCAGAATGGGCTCACCGTTGACGCCGTTGACCAGGCCGGAGGTGGGTTTATCCGCGGTGTGGACAAAGGCCCAGTCCAAATCAAAGTGCATCCAGCGCCACTTGCCGTCATGCTCTTCTGACATGAACCGGCGGATATTGGCGGTATCCTTGTCGCCCATATAGCTGCGGCAGATGTACCAGTCCATCAGGCTGAGGATATCCACCTGCTCTTCCAGATACCGGTAGTTCTCCTCCAGGGCCATATTGTTGTGGGTGACAAAGGACTTGATGGCATAAAAATCCTTGCCCACGCCGGACTGGATGGAAGCACCGGTGGAATACAGCAGATTCACCGATTCCTCGCTGACACCCAGATGGCTGGCCACATAATCCGCGCTGAAACGCTCCCGGAGATAGTAGATGCCCCAGTAGGTATCCCCTAGGTACAGCACCACCGGCTTCATGGCCTGGGTATAGAGATGGGTGGTACCATTGGCAATCTGGGTGGCCAGTTCATCACGCATAATGGACTTGTGCCAATCCTCACTGCCGCCTTTCAGCAGCAGAGAATCGAAGGTATCGATATCCCGGTCGTCAAACAGCCGGTATTCCAGCTTGGACGCGCCGTATTCCCCGCGGAAGCGCAGCTGGAAATTCTGCTTGTCTCCCTTGCGGCTGTCATTACCGTGGAGACGGAAGCCGCAGGGAATGGAGAATTTCTCCTGGCCGTCCTCAATGAGGGTCAGCTGGCCCTCATATTCGTAGGTCATTTCAATGTTATTCAGCACACCCTGGGCACCTGTCAGGCAGGTCTGAGGAATGGCCAGGGTCACCACGGGCATTTCGTGTTCCTTGCCCACCAGATAGGTATAGGCAGTAATGCGGCTGCGGCGGTTGCCGCTGACGCAGAAGGTGCGAATGGTGCAGATATCGGAAATCTCAATGGGCTGCTTGTATACCCGGGAGCGGGTGGTGGGGCGGCTGCCGTCGGTGGTGTAGTAGATGGTGCCCTCGCCGCTGAGGGTCACCGTTACAGGTTCATCATACATGCCTGTGGGATGATCCGCCTGGGGCGCTGCCACGCCGCTGGGATAGCCGGGGGCATTGATTCCCCCAAAGGTGGGGCTTTCCAGATAGGCGGGGATATTCCCGTCACGGCCATAGCTTTCATTTACCTGCAGATCTCCGGGCACCGTCAGGGCATCCAGCAGCACCCCATTTTTGCTCAGGTAGAGGGTTTCTCCCTCCGCGCTGACCTTGAAGGGGGCATGGTTTTCTCCCAGGGCAGGCTCATCGGAGCAGTATACCACATAGTATTCCCCCGGCTGCAGGGTAACTTCCGGGAAGGTATATCGGGTGGGGTTGTTGGCTTTATCCGTCAGGCCGTAGTCTGCCAGATTCAAAGGCTCTTGGGAATTGTTCATGATCTCCACCAGATCATAGTATTCCTGGCCCACGCTCAGGTATTTTCTGTTGGAAGGGAGCACTTCTGTAATCACCAGCTCCGGCAGCTGCAGAGCGGCCTGATAGCTCTCAAAGCCCGCTTCCGTATTGGCAAAACCGGGGGTGGGCCAGGGGCACGGGCCTTCCTGATCGTAGGTCAGGCCATCCGGTGCCTCGCCGTAGGTCAGTTGATCCGCTTCCCGATCCCGGTACAGCAGATACACCGTTTCTCCTTTGGATGACAGGCCGAAGGTGCCTTCCATCGTCACCACCAGGTAGCCCTGCGCAGGCACTGTCCTGCCTGCCAGAGGCATCCAGATGCCCCCCAGGGGATCATCCGTCAGGTACCAGCCCTCCAGATCCACCGGGGTCTCACCGGCATTATACAGCTCTACCCAGTCTTTCTCATGACCCAGGCAAAGCTTGGTATTCTCCGCCATGACTTCCGTAATGGACACAGGGGGCAGATCCGCAGGCGCTGTGGCTGCCGGTGCCGTTTCCGGCGGCAGGGTGGGCAGCGCCGTAGGCTCCGTGGCTTCCGGCACAGCTTCGCATCCTGCCAGCAACAGCAGCGCCAGCAGCAAAAGCAGAATTCTTTTCATGGTTTTAGTCTCCAAAATATTCTTCGATCTGGGCGGTTCTCATCTGGAAATAAGACTGCAGATCCTGCAGCACCCGTTTTTTCCGGTTGCTGACAAATTTACGCACAAAGGCGATCTCCGATTCCCATTCTTCCATAGATGCCTTCCAGCGGGCTCTGTCTGCGGGAAGCTCCGATTCAAAAGCATCCACCAGTTCATCGATGAGGCCGGTGATATGCTCGCCGTTCAAAATGGTGTCCATCAGGTAATCGTAGCGCTTCAGGAAGGCATCCTTACCTTCCTTGTTTGTGAGCACCGCCTGCATCAGCACATAGTCGCCGCCCAGAAATGCAATGCTGCTGAAGGGATGGTCCGTCATCCAGTTGAAGCCCCAGTCCAGGTCAAAGAACATCCAGTGCCATTTGCCATCGTGCTCCCAGGAGCGGAAGCGGCGGATATTGGCGGTATCCCGGTCGCCGATAAAGGAGCGCAGGATATACCAGTCCATAAGGCTCTGGACATCGATGCGGTCTGTCAGATACTTGTAGTGCTCTTCCTTGCGCATGTCATGGGTCTGGACATAGGTACGCAGCGCCTGGAAATCGGACACATCGCCGCATTCCCGGTAGGCACCGTTGGAATAGGCAATATCCACGGATTCCGGGCTCACATGCAGATGGCTGGCCACATAATCCGCGCTGTAGCGCTCCCGGAGATAATAGATGCCCCAGTATTCGTCACCCAGGTACAGCACCACGGGCTTCGTTGCCTGGGCATAGAGGCTGGTGCCGCTGTCGGCAATGGCAGAGGCCAGTTCGTCCCGGATCATGGATTTATACCAGTCCTCGCTGCCGCCTTTCAGGAGAATGGAGTTGAATTCTTCAATATCCCGATCTTCAAATAGCTTATATTCCAGCTTGCTTGCGCCGTACCGGGCACGGAAACGCAGGGAGAAATTCTTCTTTCTGTGTTTGCGGCTGTCGTTTCCGTGAAGCCGGAAGCCACAGGGGATGGAGAACTTCTCTTCTCCATCCTCAATCAGCGTCAGCACCGCTTCATACTCTTCCTTGGATTCGTAATTTTTCAGCAGACCCGCCGCACCTGTCAGACACGCCTCAGGGATGGATACCGTCACCACCGGCAGGTCATGTTCCTTGCCCACCAGATAGGTATAGCTGACAATGGCGCTGCTGCGGTTGCCGCTGACGCAGAAGGTGCGCACTGTGCAAACATCCGCAATCTCAATGGGCTGAGAATAGACTTTGGATTTTTCCGTAGGTCTGCTGCCGTCGGTGGTGTAGTAGATGGTGCCTTCTCCACTGAGGGTCACTGCCACAGCTTTCTCATACATACCGGAGGGCAAATCTGCCGCCGGCGCAGCCACACCGCTGGAATAGCCCGGGGCATTGGCTGCACCGAAGGTGGGCGTTTCCAGATACATGGGCAGCTTCTCTGCCCGGCCGTAGCTTTCATTTTCCTGCAGATCGCCGGGAACCGTCAGCACATCGGTAAATACCCCATCCTTGCTCAGATACAGGGTCTCGCCCTGGGCGCTGATCTTAAAAGGCGCATGGTTCTCCCCCAGGGAAGCATCGCCGGAGCAGTGTACCACATAGTATTCTCCCGGCTGCAGCGTCACATCCGGGAACGCATATCTGGCTGGGGTGCTGCGCTTATCCGTCAGACCATAGCCGCCCAGATGCACAGGGGCATCGGAATTGTTCATGACCTCCACCAGATCATAATACTGAGCATTTACCGGCAAATACCGGGAATTGGAAGCAAGAACCTCCGTAAGGATCAGTCCTTCCAGGGGTCTTTCTTCCAAATAGGCATAGTAACCCGCCTGCGTATTGTCCTGACCGGGGGTGGCCCAGGGGCAGGCACCCTCCTGAGAGAAGGATTCGCCTTCCGCAGCCGCGCCGTAGGTCAGCTGACTGACCACAGCCTCGCCCATAGCCAGATACACCGTTTCACCGGCAGCAGACAGCCCGAAATTCTCCGGGATTACCACCAGATATCCTTCCCCGGGCACTGTCAGCCCGGAAAGATCCATGCCGCCGCCCAGTGGGTCATCGGTCAGAAACCAGCCGTCCAGATCCACAGGGGCTTCGCTTGGGTTATACAGCTCCACCCAGTCCTGATCGTGACCCAGGCAAAGGTTTTCATTGTCCGGCATCACCTCGGTAATGGTGATGGGGGGAATTTCTGCCGCAGGCGGCTCTGTGGGTGCCTGGGTGGGCAGCGTATTGGGAAGGGTCTGCACAGGCTGCTCCGGCACCGCCCCACAGCCCGGTAAGCTTATCAGCAGCACTGCCGCAAGCAGCAGTGCGACAAATCGTTTCATTGCGGTCACATCCTTTGGCAGGATTATCGCATATTTTGCCGAAAAAAGCAAGAAACAGATTACCGTTCCCGTGGAAACGGTAATCTGTTTTCCTGTTTACGGAATATTTACGCCGATAACGCCTTCGCTGAGGGTCAACCGTGTGCCATAGGGGGCGCTGAGGCGGCAGAGGGTCCCAAAAATATCCTCCGTCACTTCCGCGTCTGCCAGCTGAGGCAGACCCTTGCAGGCTTTTTCGGAGCGGAAATTCAGCTCCACAGGCCGGATCTTCACAGACTTCAGCTTTCCGCTTTCAAACTCCAGCAGGGGCATCAGGCCCTTGTAGTTCTTGAACTGGGTTTCCAGGCCCCGTGTGCCGCCGTTGGAGCGAATGTACTCCGCTTCGTCAATGGTCTTACTGGGGTCTACCCGGAACTTTTCATAATAATCCCGGGGCACCATGGTCATTTTATCCACCTGGAAAATGAAATTTGCGATGGAATAGAAGATGGGCTTTCCCTTGTAAAGCTCGATGGCTTTGATCTGATGGGTACCGCTGCCAACCACCGCACTGGCACCCCAGTCGATGCAGCTACGGGCGAATTCCTCAATGAAGAAATCCGGCTCTTCGTCATCGTCGCCCTTGATCTCATGGGAGTGGAAGCATACCACCACATAGCTGGCTTCCTTGGAAGCTTCTTCGATGGCCTTCTTCATCCGCTCCATATCCCCGGGATGGGGTGCGGAAGACTTACCTTCCACATCGCTCAGCTTGAAATCGACGCTTCCCAGAGAGAAGATGCCAGGTTTGGTCTGGGTGTAGCCACCAGCCTTGGAATTGTTGATGCGGCCGTTGATATGGGTGGCAGCTGCGATTTCTTCCAGGGCTTTCATGTGGGCTTCATTTACCAGGAACGTTTCACTATGGCGCAGCATGTTCAGGCCGGGGCGGGCGGGCATATTGCCCTGGGCATCCCCGGCACGGGCCGCATCATCGCAGGTGGCACTGATACAAAGTACAGCCACCTTTTCGCCTGCTGCTTCCACCATGGCAGGGGCCGTTGCAGCTTCCAGGCTCATACCGGCGCCGCACACAGGCTTCTTGCGCTTTTCCAATTCCCGGAGGGTATTTTCCATACCGCCGTAGCTGAAATCCATGGTGTGGTTGTTGGCGAAGCCGAAGCAATTGAAGCCGTAGCTGCACACATCATCCAGCCGCTCCGGCTTACCGGTGAGCCAGATACCGCCGCAGTAGGTGGAAGCAAACTTGTCGCCCTGGGAAATGACCATTTCCAGATTGTTGATGCGCACATCTGCCTGACCGATATGGGCTTTCACGGCTTCGAAGCCTTTGTAGCTTTCCGGAAACGGTGCCATCAGAATGGAATCGCCGGTGACGCAGATTTTCATAGTGCCATTCCCTCCATATGATCCAGCACAAACTGCACACAGACCTGGCTGCCGATGGGCAGGGCATCCTCGTCCAGGAGAAAATCATTGTTGTGGGGCAGGGTCACGCAGCCCTTGGCGGCGTTGCGGGTACCCAGCCGGATAAAGGCACCGGGCTTTTTATCCACGAAGAAGGAGAAATCCTCGCTGCTCATCTTGATGGGCATGTGGGCAATGTTGCTCTCCCCCACCACCTTTGCCGCGGATTCCAGCACCGCCTGCCGCACCACCGGGTGGTTAATCACCGGCAGCGCCTTGGCCTCATGGTGGATCTTCACGGTGCCGCCCTGGACTTTGGCGGCATTTTCCGCGATGGCGCAGATATTCTCCACAATGAAGCTTTCCAGCGCTGTGTCATAGGTGCGCAGGGAGATCTTCATCTGGGCATAATCCGGGATCACATTGTCCGTTTGACCTGCTGTCAGCTGACCCACGCAGCAGATATACTTGGCAAAGGGATCGATCCGGGTAGCCAGCATGGTCTGGATGCCGGTGTAGGTATTCACCGCCATAGCCAGGGCATTGGCGCCGCTCTGGGGCAGGCTGGCATGGGCAGTCTTTCCGAAAAATTCAATGTGAAGAGGATGCGACGCTGCCATACAAGCGCCCTCGCCTACGCCTACAGTGCCGGCTTCCAGCCAGTTTTCAATATGCATGCCGATGATGGTGTCGATTTCCTCCATGAGGCCGTCTTCCACCATTTCTCTGGCACCGCTCAAAGAACCTTCTTCACAGGCCTGGAAAATCAGCAGCACCCGGCACTTCAGTTCCTTTTCCAAAGCTTTCAGGGCCTTGGCCGTACCCAGCAGCATGGCTGTATGGGCATCGTGGCCGCAGGCATGCATGGCACCGGGGATCTTGGAGGCATAGGGCAGGTCGGTCTTTTCCGTCAGGGGCAGGGCATCCATATCGGCCCGGATGCCGATGGTAAAGGCCTTGCAATCCGGGTTCAGGTAACCCACAATGCTGCTTCTGCCATACTGCTCCGTATAGGGAATGCCCAGGGCTTCCAGCTCCCGGCGCACCACCGCCAGGGTTCTGGGCAGGTCGAATTCCAGCTCCGGATATTCATGGATCTCATGGCGCAAAGAGAGAATATATTCCTTGTCCACTGCTACCATTTTAGTTTTCCTCCCGGAACAGATTGTTGATATCCTGCAGGGTTTCTCTTACCAGCTGCTCGCCGCCAATGTGGCCCACCTGACCGGAGGAAAGGAAGGCGCTGTAGTGGCCGCCCTTTTCGGCCTTTTCCGTAGGCAGATAGCCTTCCGTGCCGTTGGCCAGCTGGATCAGGAAGGTCTGCTCCGCCAGAGAGCGGGCCTTAATCTGGTTGCCAAAGTCCAGGAACAGCTCAAAGGGATTGGTGGCCATGGCAATGGAGCCCAGGCGCATCACATGCACCTCGGTAGGCAGCACATCCACAAATTCCTGCTGCTGTGCCCGCTTCAGCAGACCCAGATGCACCTGCAGACGGGCTGCGTCATTGTAGTCCACATCCCCGGGATGGTCGTTCAGGTACTCCCGGATGGCCTTCTTGGCGTTGGCCACCTCGGTCATATTGGCCCGGCGGATGGGCAGCTTTATCCAATGGACATGGTGGGTAAACACCACATCCTCCTGGGCTGCGTCCAGGCCGTCTTCATACACTTCAATAATTTCTCTGGCAATGCGCTTGCCGGTTTTGCGCATACCGGCCAGGTCGAACATGGAAGGATCGGCCTTGCGCTTGGGGGGATTGCTGCGCTCGCAGTTGGGATCGTTGATGGGACTTTCGGGATTGACCCAGCGCACCAGATCCACAGGGCACTGGTCGCCTGCGGCAGAGCACAGAGCCAGCAGGAACAGGTCTTCACCGAAGTGCTGCCGCAGCAGCATCTTCACTTCACCCCAGAAGTCGGGGGAAACAAAGTGCCGGTGCTGGACGCACTGGGCGGGGCAGGCAAGATTTGCCACGATGCCGGTGAGCTTCTTGGCTTCATCAAAGACATACATCAGCTCGATGCCGGAATCGTTGCCGCCTTCCAGCTGGGTAAACATGGCGGTGTTGGTATCGCCCCACATCTGGGCAGAGCCATCGGAGTAGCAGGCCCGGCGGCACATACCCACCACGGCACGGCCGAAAGCATTGGTAAAGGAACCGGCCTTCCGGTTCTTCCAGGCATCCAGAACAACCTTGCTAAGCTGCTCGGTAAAGAACACCAGAGTCTCTTCCTCGGTGATGATGTCGGGGTTGCGGGTCACATCGGCGCTCTCCACATACTTCTGGCCGGGGCGCAGCATGGTCTCCAGCACCATGCGGGAGCTGTTGGACATGAAGTGGCCGCCGCTGCGCTGCTCACGGGGATACACGGGGGCAGTGTGGGTATGGATGGCAGCCATGACCACCTTCATGGGATCCAGGCCTACTTTGTTGTCTGCCAGCTTCTCACGGACCAGATCCACCAGGTTGGCGGCAACGCCCACCAGATCCACGCTGACCAGAACCATCTGCTCGTTACCTGCTTCCACGGCCATGGCGGTAGCGGTCAGGGGCTTTTCGATATACTGGGAAATACGCTCGGCAAACTGGCCTGCCAGGGCCACCTTCTTATCGGGGGTAATGCTGATCTCAGACCAGCCAATCTTCATGTTGGACATTGCTTACTCCTCCAATTCAAATGTAAAATTCACCAGGGGACCATGCTGCTGGGCGCCGTAGACATCCCGCTCCTGCAGTGCGCCGGATGCGCAGGGCCGCACGATGGTGGCCTTGATGGCCCGGGCGTTGGGGAAATACACGATGCCGATAACATCGCTTTCGGGAATGCGGTAAAGCTTTGCAATGCTCTTAGCGTTGATCACATCGGCCTTGCGGAGCATCTCGAAGGTGGCATCGTCCTTCAAAAGCACATCCAGGGTCAGTTCAAAGGGGCCCGCGTTCTTGGAACGGATAACGCTGGCCACATCACGAAGTCTTACAGTCATTATGCTTCCCCTCCAATCATTTCATAGGTTCTGGGGAACAGATCCAGAGGATCTTCACCCTTCAAAAGGCCGTAGACGCTGAACACGAACACCGGGCCCACCTTCACATCCGAGGGAGAGAAGGGGAAGGCCAGGTTGCCGGCAGTGGCAATGCGGCCGGGATAGCCATAGTGCAGCAGCGTGGAGCGGGCCACGGAGCAAACAGCGTTGGCATGCTCCTGGGTGTCCGCCACCACATCGATGACGATGCAGATCTCATGGGAGGTGATTTCGGTGAGCGGTTCCAGAGCGCCCATGACACCGTTCTTGCCGTAGACGATAAAGTCCAGACGGTAGTCAAAGTCGGCAGAGAGATTATCCGCGGTGCGCTTGCGCAGGCCTTCCAGAATATCATCCACCTGAGAAATAAAGATGGGGTCACGGTTGGCGCAGATGGAGATGGTACGGAAGCCTGCCTGCTTCGCGCCCTCCAGCTTCACGCTGGCCACTTCCTCGGGAATGAACTTAGAGCCCATGACCTTGACGCAGCGGTCGCTCTCAGCGGTGAAGGTAGCCTTGGAAATATCCAGCATACCGCCGGGGCCGGGCAGCAGATAGGGGTTGGTCTTTTCATACAGGGTGTGGGCAGACACAGACAGGGGCGTACAGCTGCGGATGGGATTCAGGGGCTCTACCTTGAAATAGTCCTCACCCAGATAGCCCATGATGCAGTCTGATCCGCTGCCGGGGGTGGCGCAGATGGCGGCGCACTCCAGGATCTTGCCCAGGTGCAGCGCCAGTGCCTTGTCATAGCCCAGGCGAATGGCAGGGGCTGCAAAGGCCGCGGGATCGTAGCAGCGGCCTGTCAGCACCACCTGGGCGCCGTTATCCAGGGCGTCGATGATGGGTTCCACGCCCATCTGTGCCACGATATGGGTGCTGGCCAGGATCTCTTCTTCGGTGATTTCCGGAGCAGGACCCAGCTTTGCCATTTTCCCGGCGTGGAGGGCTTCCACCAGGTATTCCTTCTCAAATTCGGAAGTAATCACAGCCAGCTTGAAAGACAAGTTGTTCTCCTTGGCGATTTCTTTCAGGATGCCCACTTCCCGCATCAAGTGAGGATTGGCACCGGCACCGCCGCAGGTACCGATGACCAGGGGGATATCCAGCTCCCGGGCAGCTTTGAGCATCAGGGTCATGTCCCGCTTGACGGCGGTGGCATTGGTAAAGGGAATGCCCGCGCCCAGGTAATAGGGGCCGGGGTCGGTAGAACCGGCATCACAGGCGATGAGGTCCGGCTTCTGTGCCACACCGGCAAAGAAGGATTCCTCCGGGAATCCGTAACCCACGATACCGGTGCAGGAAAGGATTTTCATTTCTTTTTTCATGGTATTACTCCTTACGGCGCTTGTCATTCCGAGGCTTGCAAAGCAAGCCGTGGGAATCCGCGTTCTCATAGGGGTACGGATTGCCACGCAGCTTCGCTGCTCGCAATGACAGCGAAAAATCGGAAGCCTTAGTACAGCTTGGTATATTCAAAATCTTCCAGGCCCAACTTGGCGTAGGCCTTGGCCTTATTCTCCGCCACGACTTTATCCACGGCGTCAAAGAGGTTATTGCCCTGGGTGTCCATATCCACCACGAAGGGGCCCAGCTTATCCAGATCCATGTGCCAGGTGGCCTCGATGGTGCCCAGCTCATCAAAGAGCTCCACATCGGTGATTTGGATCTGGCTGGCCCACAGATTGGGGCTGACACCCTGGGGAGAAACATGGACGCAGCCCAGCTTCTTCATCATGGCCATGGTGTCGTCGCCCATGGTGGTCTTGCCGATGATCATTTTTAGCCCCCAGTTCTCCACGCTCTTTGCGCCCCACTTCTCAAAGCGGATAGAAGAAGTGGGCATGAAGCTCACCAGTTCATAGCTATCGGGATGCCGCAGCACGATGGGGCCCACATGGATCAGCAAATCCCGCTCCATAGCTGCCTTGGGGGACGGATGGTTTTCATCAAAGACCCAACGGTGCAGCCGGGAGCGGCAGGTAAATGCCTTACCGCTGACATACACCAGGTCGCCAATGCGCAGCTTGGCGATTTCTTCCGGGTCAAAGGGGGTTTTCAGTTCGTATGTAGCCATAGTTCTTACCTCCCGCCGAACCAGTCAGGGCTTGTCATTCTCTCCACGGTGCCGTCCGCCAGAATCCGGCTGGAGGCCCGCCGTGCCACCATGCAGTTGCTGCTGATAGCCACGCAGATGCCCGCGATATGGGTGTAGGCGTATTCCACATTGACAGCGAATACGGAAGTATCGCCGCCGGCACCCATGCAGCCCACGCCCAGGCTGTTCAGGGCTTCATAGAGTTCTTCCTCGATCTTGCGGAAAGGTGCTTCCGGATGGTGGGAGCCTACGGTTCTCAGGCAGGCTGCTTCCTTGGCAAGATTTGCCGCCACATTGGCCGTGCCGCCAATGCCCACGCCCAGCACAGAGGGCGGGCAGATAGCACCGGCCCGGCTGGCTGCGGCGAAGCAGTCAATGACGAACTTTTCGATGCCCTTGACACCGTCGGCAAAGGCCACCACTCTGTGCCGGGTGCCGCCGAAGCATTCGCTGCCGCCGCCCTTGGCAACATAGGTCACCTCGATGCTGTCACCGGGGACAAACTGATAGGTAAAATCCGGGATGTTCATGCCGATGTTATTGCCGGGATCATAGCCCGTCAGCGGATGCTTCATGGTTTTGCGCAGATAGCCCTCTTCGGTGGCCCGGGCAACAGCGTTGCGGGTGGCATCCTCCAGCGCCATAAAGCCGCCCTCCAGCTGGCACTCGTTGCCCACCTTGAAAAAGAAGATGGGCCAGCCGGTATCCGGGCAGGCAGGCTTGCCAATTTCGCTGGAAAGCAGAATGCTCTGGCAGGTACGGCTGAGGCCTGTCTTGGCAGAGGGAGAGGATTCCTTCTCAATGGCCGCCTCGAAAGCAGCCTTTACATCCGGTGAGATCACCGTAGCGCCCCGGACGATGGTCTGATAAATGACTTCTTCAAATTGTTCGCGTTTGATCAAGCGTATCACCCCATTGTATTATTTGGTTTCTACCCTTAATTTACCAGATTCTGTTCTGTTTCACAATAGCAATTCACCCAACCGGCTTTGCAGTTTTTCCAAAAATATTTACACCCGGCTGCAAATGTGCTAAACTGATGCAAAAAGGAGGTGGAACGATGCAGGAGCTTTCGCTGAATTATTTCAAGCTGCCCGCAGGGCAAAAGTACCATATCTACCGCATCACCGGCAGCGAAGTCAGTGAACCCCACAGCCATGACTACTACCAGATCTGCTATGTGGAATGCGGCCGGGCGGAGCACCGGCAGGATAGCAGCACTGTGCCGTTGGAAGCCGGAGATGCCTTCATCGTACCGCCCGGCTTTGCCCATCAGATCATCTTCCCGGATCGGGATGCCTATCTCTATTCCCTCTCCTTCCAGGAAGATATGTTCCATACAGGCTTCTCCCAATCCAATGTCTATCATTTCATGACCGCTCTGAAGCTGGAAACCATGGAATCCGCGCGGATTCCCATTCGGATGAAAGTGCAGCTGGATCATCCCCGGCAGCAGACTTTGAAGGGGCTGATGGATGCTTTGATCCGGGAGCAGGACAGCAGCAGTCCTCCGGAGCTTACCGCTGCCGCCAGCCTGGTTGCCGCCATTTTGTGCATCCTTTCCCAAGGCTATTTTCTGGGGGACGCCACCCAGCTGCAGGCTGTGGAAGCCTGCTCCAAGGCTATGGCGCAATGCCTGCGGTATCTGGACGCCCATTTTACGGAAGATCTGGTTCTGGAAGAGACCGCAAAGAAATTCGGCCTTTCCCGTTCCAAATTCAGCCTGCTGTTTCCCCAACATACCGGCACCACCTTCAAGCGCTACCTGACCAAAAAGCGCATTGACTACGCTGTGACCCTGATCCGCAGCACGGAGCTTCCTATCCAGCAGATCGCCCAAATGGCAGGCTACAGCGACCTTTCCACCTTCTACCGGAACTTCACCAAAGTCACCGGCACCGCCCCCACCACCTACCGCTGCACCCAGGATCTGGAGCAGCATCTGACTCTTTCTCTGGGATACTTTTTTTAACACTGAAAAAATTATTTCTATTTCCAGAAATTTGATGTATAATGGGGGCAATTGCAAAAAGAGAGGAAATTCTATGCTGAAACGATTCTTAAAATACTATAAACCCCACGCCAAGCTCTTCACCCTGGATATGCTGGCCTCCCTGCTGGTATCTCTCACAGCCATTATTTATCCCATGGTCACCCGCACCATGCTCAACGATCTGATCCCCAACCGGAACTACCAGATGATCGTCATTGCAGGTGTCGGCGTGCTGCTGATTTACCTGGTGCGGATGGGATTGAACTATTTCATCCAGTATCAGGGCCACATCATGGGTGTGCGGATGCAGGCGCACATGCGCAGCGACCTGTTCCACCATCTGCAGAAACTCCCCTTCACCTACTACGATCAGCACGAGACCGGCAAGATCATGAGCCGCCTCACCAGTGACCTGCAGGAAGTCAGTGAGCTGGCTCACCACGGCCCGGAAAATCTGATCATCAGCTCCATTTCCGTCGTTGTAGCCTTCGTGTATCTTTCCGGCATCAACATCTGGCTGACGCTGATCATCTTCCTGTGTATGCCGGTGCTGCTGTTTGTGGCAATCCGGATCCGGGATAAAATGACCGCAGCTTTCCGGAAGGGCCGCAAGGCCATTGCCGAGATCAACGCCTCCCTGCAGAGCTCCATCGCCGGCATCCGGGTCACCAAGGCGTTTACCAACTCCGCCAAGGAAGAGGAAAAATTCCAGCGCAGCAACGGCATGTATATGGAAGCCAGCCGGGACCAGTACAAGGCCATGGCCCAGTTCCACTCCGCCACCACCTTCATTACGGAAGTGTTCAATGTGGTGATCCTTATTGCAGGCGGCCTGTTCCTTTACGGCGGCAAGATTGATTTTGCGGATTACTCCACCTTCATCGTGTCCGTAAACCTGTTCCTGAACCCCATCACCACCCTGATTCGCTTCGCTGAGCAGCTGCAGAGCGGCGTCAGCGGCTTTGAGCGCTTCCTGGAAGTGATGGACACTCAGCCGGAAATGGACACCGAGCATGCTGCTCAGGCGCCCCGGCTGCAGGGTCACATCACCTTCGAAAATGTCCACTACGGCTATGATACCGACCGGGAAGTGATCCACGGGGTGAATCTGGATATCCCCGCAGGCAGCACCTTTGCTCTGGTAGGTCCCAGCGGCGGCGGCAAGACCACCATCTGCCATCTGATTCCCAATTTCTACAATGTGGATGCCGGTGATATCCGCATCGACGGCACCCGGATTCAGGACTTCACCCTGGAATCCCTGCGGCGGAATATCGGCATCGTGCAGCAGGATATCTACCTGTTCAACGCCAGCGTGAGAGATAACATTCTCTACGGCCGCCTGGATGCCACGGAAGAAGAAGTAATCGAAGCCGCCAAGCGTGCCAACATCCACGATTACATCATGGCCATGGAGCATGGCTACGACACCGTCATCGGTGAGCGTGGTGTGCGGCTTTCCGGCGGTCAGAAGCAGCGGCTTTGCATCGCCCGGGTATTTTTGAAGAATCCCCCCATCCTGATTCTGGATGAAGCTACCTCCGCCCTGGACAACGCCACGGAAATTCTGATTCAGCAGGCCCTGGACGAGCTGTGCAAAGGACGCACCACCCTGGTGGTAGCCCACCGGCTTTCCACCATCAAGAATGCCAATGAGATCGCCGTGGTAGCAAACGGCAAGATCCAAGAGCAAGGCAGCCACGAAGCCCTGCTCGCCCTGAACGGCATCTACAGCGGATTGTATAATCAGCAATTCCGGGAAGAAGAAAAATAATACAGCAAACACCCGAAGCAGACAAGTCCTGCTTCGGGTGTTGTTTGTTTTGGGTATGTAGAGGCGGCCACTGGCCGTCCGCTGCCCGGTGCAATGCCGGCAGCTGTAGGTTCTCTATCATTATTTCTTTTTTCCGGACAGGAAGGCTTCGCCCAGGACGCCGATTGTCACAGCGATGAAGCCGATAAGACCCACGGGGTCCGGATATTCGCGCAGGAAGATCGCCGTCCACACAGGGCCCAGGATCATTTCCAGGGGGCACAGCATAGCTGCGGTGGTAGCCGTGGTATAGCGCAGGCCGGAATAATACAGGGCATAGGAAACGCCGATCTGGAATACGCCCAGGTACAGCAGCACCAGCAACTGGGCGGTGGGCAGCTGCAGCAGCATGGAAGGGGCAGGCCGGGCAATGGCCAGAGCCACCACAGCCATCACCAGGTTCGCCACCGCTGCCAAACCCACGGGATTCTCCGAATCCAGCTTTTTGGCAAACCAGGTCATGCCCGCAAAGGAAAAGCTGGTACTCACGGCAATGAGATTGCCCAGCATGGTCACGCCAGCCGCCTGAGAGCACATGGACACCGCCACACCTGCCAGCAGAAGCAGCATGGGCCAGGTACGCCGGGGGTGCAGATCCTGCTTTTTGGGCTTTGCCAGCAGGAACAGCCACAGGCAGGAGGCGTACTGCATACCCACGGCAATGGCCGAGCTGGTGGTCTTCAGCGCCAGAATAATGCCAAAGGTAATGGCCAGAAAGCAAGCCAGGAAGCCGAAGAAATACCGGTTCAGCTTCAGCTGCTTCGGCTTCAGAAACGGCAGCAGCACCAGCGCTGCAATGGCAGAGCGGATGCCCGCCACCGTCACCGCGTCCAGGGTGATCCATCTTACAAAGGGCGCGTTACTGCTCCACAGCAGAGCCGCAGCCAGCACCATCAGCAGGCCGCGGATATTATTTTTCTCATTCTTCATTGATTCTGCCTCCAACCGTTCCATGGCATCGGCAGTCCGGAAGCCGCTGTCGAAGTGTGCAGCCGGTCCACTACCTTATAAATATTCCGATTTTAGTCGGGAATGCGCATTTCGATGGACACCACATAGCCGTTGCCGGTCAGGACGATGAGCTGGGAGTTTCTGCCCTGGTAAACATACTGGCCATCGGTAAGGGTGTAGCCGTTGCCGTAGAGCCCCGCGATCTTGGCTTCTTCATCGCCAACAGCCAGCCCCTCGGGGGTCATCACTGTGGGGTCCAGCAGGTACACGGAGTAGATCACTTCCCCCTGGCCTTCGTTATAGGCGATGATCTCGCAGCCGGGATAGGTGTAGACATTATCGGTGCCCTCAAAAGCGCAGCTGGGGATCTGATACAGTGCCTCTGCCGGGGGCATCGCAGCGGCATCATAGGCAGCACCGGGGGTCAGGGTGATGCCATCCATCACATAACTGTAATCCCGGTTGTTGATAACGGTCTTCTCAACAGCCTGGCTCTCAGAGGGGGTGGTTTCCTGGGCTGCAGGAGCCTTGGTTTCAACAGGTGCCTGGGTCTCAGCGGGAGTTTCTACCTTGGGCTGGGTCTGCACAGGCGCCTTACTGCCGCAGGCAGTAAGCAGCAGGCTCAGTGCCAGCAGCATAGCAAAGATCTTTTTCATGTTAATTCCCTTTCTGTTTTTGGACTTCGGCATCGTACTGCCGCAATTTTTCTTCATAAACCGCCTGTACCGCCGGGTCCTCCCGATGGTCGGTGCAGTCGTGTTTCTCTGCCAGAATCCGGCCGAAATACTTGCACAGCTTCACGGTGCCGCTGTAGTTCAGATGCAGGCCCGCGTCATAGGTATCGGTCTGGAAATCCAGGCCGATATCCTCCACCGCCTGAGTCAGGTCATAGTAGGCCAGGCCGTGCTCCGCGGCGTAGGCCGCGATCTGGGCATCGTACTGCTCGTACCAATAGGGATAGAGGCTGGGGGCCTTGATCAGGATCAGCTCCACGCCTTTTTCCGCACATAGAGATGCCATTTTATCCAGATAGTCATAGCAGATATCCCCGAAGGCATAGTCCGCCAGGGGACGCTTGGACGGCAGGTGTCCCACAGCTTTGACGCCGGTGTGGAGCTGGTAGCCGTTCCAGGAATTGTCCCGGCCGGAGAAGAAATAGGCAAGATCCTCTCCGGTCAGCTCGTCGAACCGGGCATGGTAGCGCAGGATCGGAAATACATAGGACCAGAAGGTCTCCTCCTCCGTCATGGAAGCCAGGATCATCTTCACCTTGGAAGAGGACCAACGCAGACCATCCATGGTCAGCCGGTTATAGGCCTCGCTGACAGGCTCACTGTAGCGCATGGCATTCACATTGAACACCACGGCCTTGGGTATCTCATATCGGAAGGTTTCTTCCAGAACATAGTAAGACTGCCAGATCAGCTGCTGGGAAGATCCCCGGATATAGGAAGTGATGCCGTAGTCCCGGTAGAGCTCCAGAGGAGAGAAATTGGCGTACACCTCGCAGTCGCCCACGAAGATCACATCATGGCCACCGGCTTCCTTGTAATACTGGGGCAGAAAGCTGCCCTCCACCAGATCCGTGGCATACTTGGGTTCCAGGAGCCGGGAGACCAGGCAGAACACTGCCGCAAACACCAGCAGCACTGCCAGAACCAAAAGGACAGTGGTAAGCTTTTTCTTTTCCATAGCCGCCCCTCCTTAAAACTGACTGTAGATGAAGGCCGCGGCGTTGAAGCCGATCCCGTACATGCCAAAGACCAGAATCACCATGGCCATGACAGCCATGAGACCCGTCTGGACAGCGGGATGCTGCCGGACATACCATGCACCCAGTTTTCCGGGCCGCAGATCGCACAGCCACAGCAAACCGCAGGCTGCAGCCAGGACGATCCAATCCCCCAGGGTCAAACCCAGGGCGCAGAAGCCTGTCAGGAAGGCAGCGGGGTCAAAGGCTGTGAACACAGAGGCAGCCATTTCCAGGGCGGTGCCGGTGTTGGGCCAGACGAAGAAGGCCCAAAGGAAGGACACTGCCAGGAACATGGTGACCCGGTTCAGAAGCTTCCAGCGGGTTTTCAGCGTTTCTCCGAAGCAGACGAAGAGGCCGTTGAGGGCGCCCCAGAGCAGATAATGGGCGCCGTGCCAATAGCCGGAAACCAGGAAGGTCAGCACCGTATTGATATACTTGCGCAATTTCCCCTTCCGGTTGCCGCCCAAGGGGATATAGATATAATTCCGGAGCCAGGTGCCCAGGCTCATGTGCCACCGGCGCCAGAACTCCTGGAAGGACTGGGCAAAATAGGGGGTGTCAAAATTTTCGCTGAGGGAGATACCCAGAATCCGGGAAATACCCAGAACCATATCTATGCCGCCGGAGAAATCGGCGTACAGCTGCACCGAGTACAGCAGCATCGCCAGCAGGGCGAAAAGCCCCCGATAGGTTTCGGTGTCACCGGTGATGGTGGCGATGACTACACCCAGACGGGCGGCAATGACCAGCTTCTTGAAGCCGCCCCAGAGGATTCTGGCAGTGCCCTCAAAGAGGCCCGCCCAGGTGAAGCGGGGATTGTCAAACCGGTGGGGATCATAGGCTTCAATGGGGCCGATGAACATATAGGGCAGGTACAGGGCGTAGAGGGCGAAGCGGAAGAAATTATGCTCCGGGGCGATTTTGCCCTTTGCCACATCCGCGTTATAGGAAATGAGCCGCAGTGTAAAATAGGACACGCCCAAAGGTGCCAGCAGGCCCCACTGGGTATAGGGCTCCAGCTTCAGCACCACCAGGGAAGCGCCGGTGACGGCGATACTCACCCAGGTAAGCCAGGGGGCTTTGCCATAAAGCCGGGCAGCAAGGAAGCTCACCGCCGCAGCTGCGGCAAGGCAGCCCAGCCCCGGCAGACCGTAGCTGCCGTAGGCCAGGAGGCTTACCAGAAAAATCAGAATTCTCAGCACCATAGATCATTACTCACAGGCGGGCCAGAGAGAGGTATCCCACTCTCTGCCGCTGAGGGTCTCCAGTCTTTGTTGGTCGGTCATAAAGGGATATCGGGAATGGAGGCTGGAGGGGGTGGCATCAATGTGCCGCCAGTAGCCGCCCATATCCACAATGAGCCAGTAGTGGCTCTTGTCAGTTACCCAGATCAGCTTTGTGGTGTAGCCATGCTCCTTCAGCAGTCTCTGGAGGCACAGGGCATGGACATAGCAATTGCCCTTCCGGTTGGTAAAGCCGTACCAGACAGGATCATCGCCGCCCCAGTCGCTGTTGTAACGGATGTTGGAACGGACATAATCGGTAATAGCCTTGACGGTGGTGCCACACTTCTGGGCATGGGCCTTCACCAGAGCGGTGGTGTCCTCGGCATCGGGAAGAACCGTCACCTTCCGCTTGTAGGTGCCCACATTGCCACTGAGATCCACAGAGGTGTAAGTGACATAGTAAGTACCGGCCTTTGTCAGATTCACGGCAGAAGCATCGTAAGTAAATTCCAGATTACCATCCTGGGAATCATAGGCCTTGACCTTCTCCACATAATCGGGCTTGCTGTTCTTCTCCACCTTCATTTCGCCCACATTCCGGAACTGGGGGGGAGTCTTGTCTTTCACGACCCGGAGGGTTGCTTCCACTGTGGCCACATTGCCGTAGATATCCTCAGCCTCGATTTTCACAGGGAAGTTTCCGAACTCCCTGGAGCTGGGGGGCTCAGCAAAACGCACTTCCCGGACACCGGACAGATCCACAGCAGACACCACGAACTGTTCCAGGGTCACCTTGCCGCCCCGGTACACAGACACTTCCTGGACCACCACATTGGGAGCAGTGGTATCCTGGACGGTAACCAGACAGGTGTAATCCTTCATGCCTGCCTGGAATTCCAGGGGATACTGGCCTACGCCCCCATTGTTGATGGGCTCCAGGGCCTCCTGGTCAATCAGATCCTCACCGAAGCTGGGGTCCAGCAGCAGGTCAGCCGCCTGCAGGTAGATGCCCAGTTCCAGGGTATACTGGGTTTTCAGCCATTCGTAGGTCACCCGGCACTCCTGAGAAACGGCGTTACCGCTGGTGTCCGTAACCACTACGGTAACAGGGCCATCCTGCCGCTGTTCCGGCAGCGCCTGGGCAAAGGAATAGGTCAGCTCCGTCAAATCGGAGGCTTCCGCCACGAACATCTCCGGGGTGGGTTCCTTGCCCAGATTCAGCGTCACATCCCGGAAGGTGGCTTCCGGGGCCGTAGTATCCTCCACGGTCAGCGTGACAGTCTCTTCCCGCCACAGGTGGGTCAGTGTGACAGACTGGTCGCCCAGCACATCGGTAGTCAGGGACTCTGTTACAAATCCCGCCCACTTGGGATTGGCCTGATCCGTGAGAAAATCTGCAAGCTGCGGCTTTTCCGCCCCCAGTTCCAGCGTGAGCCCATGGAATTTGGGCAGCTGCCAGTAGTAACCGGCGCAGCACATGGCGATCAGCAGCAAGATCAGCAGGACAGTGCAAACTTTGCTCTTAAAAAAATTCTTCATAGGTTTCTCGTTCCTTTTCCGAAGAAATCATGGTGTCACATACCCCTGGGCATCGAAGGTGTAGCTTACGCCGTCGATGGTGCGGGTACAGTCGTTATAATAGCTACCGCTGGAACGGCGATAACGCCAGCCGGTGTTATCGGCTTTCCAGCCTTCTGCGGATATACCGGACCAGAGGGCCTTCAACTCCAGAGTGTCGATCGCATCGTCATCCTGGAAGTGCCACCATTCAGAAACCAGGGTGGCAAAGCCGGCATCCTTCATGATGCGGCTCAGGGCATCGGCATTTTCCTTATTCCGCCGGAGCACCGAATAGTAGCTCAGGTCGTGGATGGCGCTCTGCATTTCCAACTCCCGGCCGTTTTTCGCGTATTCCAGGGTCAGGTCCAGTGCCACGCCATAGTTGTGCCGGGAGCCGAAGCCTGAGATGAAATAATTGATGGAATACTGACCGTCGTCGGTCATCAGCCGTTCGTAGGTCAGGATCTCCCCTTCCGCCACCGTAGGCATCTCTGTCTGGGGGATGTTCTGATAGGTGGTTTCCGGAAGGGGCTGCTCCAGCAAAGCTTCGGTAACCTCCCGGACATTTGCGCTGGCCTTACCGGGGCGATAGGCATCGTAGATCTTCAGCCGGTAGCCTTGCCGGGATGCTGCCGTGGCAGCCTGCTCCAGCTTCAGGGCTGTTGGGTACAGCAGTGGCACCAGCTGTTCGGATCTTCCAAGAGCCACCTTTTCGTAGCCTTCTACAACAGTACCGGTGATGCCAGGGATCTCATAGCCATGAACCGTGAAAATAGATTTGACACTATTGGTGATATTATAGCTGCACAGATCGCCCAGGAATTCCGGCAGATTGATCATGCAGTAGTTGCTGTCGATCCAGCCATAGGAATCACCGTAGCGAATTTTGAACAGGTCGTTTTTCATGTCCAGCACACAGAAGGTGGAACTCTTCTCGGCAGTGCCCAGAACTTCCATCCGGTCGGCATCCCCGTAGACCTTTAGATCCACCAGAGGCCAGATGGTGCTGTACACAGGAGTCGCACCGGTGCTGAATTCCAACTCCCGGGGCTCTGTGCCCTGATCTCCCAGGGCCACCACCCGGTAGCGGTGGTCGGAATAACTTTCCAGATAGCCGGTGGA
Source organism: Oscillospiraceae bacterium (assembly GCA_017435525.1). Taxonomy (GTDB): domain Bacteria; phylum Bacillota; class Clostridia; order Oscillospirales; family Oscillospiraceae; genus Faecousia. The sequence continues at coordinate 25,722 of JAFSEW010000031.1, forward strand.
GAAGAAACGCTCGCCGTCCCTGGCAATTTGAACCAGCGGTGTCCAGCTTTCCGTACTGTCGTTCCACTTCTGGACTTCGTAGCCTTCGCCCTTAGTCTCATCCCAGGTGAAGGTATAGTTGTTCAGACCCTCGTCTTCCATCTTCAGATTCAGCTCGGTACCCAGGAAGGTTTCCCGGCTGACGGAGAAACCCTCATAGGCAATGCCCTGATGCAGGTAGGTGTCCGTCTGAATGTAGGAGCCAAAAGAGAAGGTATATTGCTGGCCGTATTCCAGCATAGGGAAAGTCTGATCCGAGCCGAAATGCAGCACCGGGTTGCTGTCCTTCAGATCCATGCACCAGGTCTGGGCCCCGTCGTCCAGAGAAATCAGCAGCTGGCAGACCTGGTTTTCTATCAGGTCATAGCCCAGGGTCAGGGTGTCTGTATCCGTGTCCGGCTCCCAGTGCAGGTTCTTCACCACCGGAGCCTCAAAAGTACCGGTGGCTCGGAGGACTACTTCGCCAGGGCGGATCTTCTGTGAGAAAAAGGTATCGTATTCATTGTAGGAATGAACTTCAATGATCATTCGCTCGCCAGTGGAAAGATTCGGCAGGATGCAGGATGTGGCACCCCGGATCTGGGTTCTGTAGAGCAGATTCACATAGGTGTCCGGAGCATCCTCCTGCGCGATCAACTGCTCACCGTCGGCCACCAGTACATCATAGTAGTGGGTGTTGATGCCCTGGGGCCATTGGAGACGCACCGTGCCGTCCTCCTGCTGAGTCAGCTGGAGCATTTCTCCCTGGGGCATGGTGTTCCAGGCCTCCCGGAAGGGCAATTCTATGCCAAAATACCACAGCATGGCGATACCGGCGCCCAACAGCACCAGCAACAGACAGCTGACAATCGCTTGGGTGTATTTGCGCCGTTTCAGGGATGTATGGCGGCGGCGGGGTGGGTTCTGTTCCCCGGTATTGGATTCCATGGATGCACCTCCTTAGGGCCTTGGGCCATTTTTTCACATAATATCTCATAATACGACATAATAGCATAGCTTGTTGTATTTTCCAACAGAAAAATTCGAAAATTTCAAAAAATATTGCGTGCCTGTGTGGGTGCGGCGGATTGCCGCAGCCAGTGTGCAAACCAGCTTCCCTATGGCAGCAGTGACTCCATTGCATGCTTGGTGAATCCCCCTGGCAGAGGGCAAAAAAGACACGCGGCAAAAACCGCGTGTCTTGGTGGGATTGGGGGTTATTCGGTGGGTTCTGCGGATTCGGCTGCGGCCGGAGCATTCACATAGGCCATCAGCTCGTCGCCGGTGATGGTCTCCTTCAGCAGCAGATACTCGGATACTTCATCCAGCAGGCTGCGGTGATTCTGCAGCAGCGCCACGGCTTCTGCGTAGCAAGTATTCAGCAGCTTTTGGGTCGCCTGATCCACCAGGGCAGAAGTTTCCTGAGAGCAGTCCAGATACGCCTGATTTTCCAGGTACTGGCTGGACACGCTGGCAGGAGCCATCAGACCCAGCTCCTCGCTCATGCCGTACAGGGCAACCATGTTTCGGGCAAGGCCGGTGGCACGCTGAATATCGTTGGCAGCGCCGGTGGTCTTGGTGCCGAACACCACCTGCTCCGCGGCACGGCCGCCCAGCATGGAGCGCAGCTCCGCCAGCAGCTCATCCCGGGTGGAGAGATACTTCTCCTCATCCGGCAGGTACATGGTGTAGCCCAGGGCACCGGAGGTATGGGGCACAATGGTGATTTTAGATACGGGAGAGGTCTTCTTTTCCAGAGCCGCCACCAGTGCGTGACCCACCTCATGGTAGGCAACCAGGCGCTTCTCCGTATCGGTCAGCACGGTATTTTTCTTTTCCGTACCGGCAATCACAGTCTCAAATGACACCAGCAGGTCTTCCTGATTCACAGCCTTACGGCCCATACGCACAGCCCGCAGGGCTGCTTCGTTCACCAGGTTTGCCAGATCCGCACCCACAGCGCCGGCGGTAGCCTGGGCCAGCTTCTGCAGATCCACATCCTCGGAAAGCTTGATCTTGCGGGTATGCACCTTCAGGGTATCCAGTCTGCCCTGGAGGTTGGGCCGGTCAATGATCACACGGCGGTCAAAACGGCCGGGACGCAGCAGCGCCTTATCCAGAATTTCCGGACGGTTGGTAGCTGCCAGGATCACCACGCCCTTGGAAGAGTCGAAACCGTCGATCTCACCCAGCAGCTGGTTCAGGGTCTGGTCGTTGTAACTGTAGCGGGCATCCCGGTTGCGGCCAACGGCATCGATCTCATCGATGAAGATGATGCAGGGGGCCACCTTGGCAGCCTGCTGGAACAGATCCCGGACACGGCTGGCACCGGAGCCTACGAACATATCGTCAAAGGCAGAGCCGGACACAGAGAAGAACGGTACATCCGCCTCACCCGCCACAGCCTTGGCGATGAGGGTCTTACCGGTACCGGGAGGTCCCACCAGCAATGCGCCCTTAGGCAGCTTGGCACCGATGTCGGCGTACTTCTGGGGATTGTGCAGGAAGTCAATGATCTCCATCAGGGATTCCTTGGCCTCATCCTGACCAGCCACATCCTGGAAGGTAACGCCGGTCTGCTTCTCCATGTAAACCTTGGCTTTGCTGGCGCCGAAGCTGCCCAGCATGCCGTCACCGCTCATACGCTTCGTCAGGGATCGCATCATCAGGAAGATGAAGCCGAACATAATGGCATAGGACAGAACCATGATAATCCAGGAATTATCCTCCACGATGATCCGTTCATTTTCCACGCCCATGGCAGTAAGCTCTTCCGCCAGCCGCAGCGTATCACCGCCGGTAGGCAGGCCTGTGAAGCAGGCTTTCTGCTGCTCCGGGGGTTTGGCCGCTTCTTCCTTGGTCAGGTAAATGATGCGGTCGGCGTGGAATTCCACTTCCGCCAGCTGACCTGCTTCTTTGGCTTTCTCGAAATCCGAGAATTTCACAGCGGTGTACTTGCTGCCCACAATGGCATTATACATCAGCGCGATCAGCAGCACGATCACCACGGTAATCAGCAGCGCCGCAAGGATGCTGCCTTTTTTCTTATTGTCTCCGGTGTTGGGAGATTGGGGATTCTTGTTAGGGTTTTGTTCCATGTGGGAACCTCCTTGGTCCATCGTTCCATTTCGCACATCATATCATACTTTTCCCCAGCCTGCAACGAAGAACATGCTTTTTTGCAGTAAACTTTCTGTTAATTTCCCGCAGAATGGGGCTGCCGGAAAAAAATCTGTTGTATAGAGGGGAAAAATCTGATATAATACGGGATGTAGTATGAGAAGTGTACCCTGCTTGCAGGAAGATTATATGGAGTGAAACTTATGAAATATGAAAGACGTTCCCCCCGGGAGCAGGAAAAGCGTTATCCCCGGGAAGACAAGCGCCGTTACGCCGACCCCGAACCTGAAGAAAACGAAGGCCAGATTGAGGGCCGCAATGCCCTGACCGAGGCCCTGCGCAGCGGACGCACCATTGATAAGGTGTTTGTTGCTGCCGGCGATACTGACCGTTCTTTGCAGCGGCTGGCAGCTCAGGCCAAGGAAGCCGGTGCCGTGGTTGTCCCTGTGGACCGCCGGAAGCTGGATGCCATGAGCACCAGCCATTCCCATCAGGGTGTCATTGCCCTGGTTGCCGCCAGAGAATACTTCTCTCTGGACGACATTCTGGAGGAGGCCGCATCCCGGGGTGAAAATGCCCTGATCGTAATTTGCGATGAGCTGTCCGATCCCCACAACCTGGGTGCCATCCTGCGCAGCGCCGAATGTGCAGGTGCCCACGGCGTGATCATTCCCAAGCGCCGCAGTGTGGGCCTGACTGCCGTGGTAGCCAAGGCTTCCGCCGGTGCCGTGGAATACATGAAGGTGGCCCGTGTCACCAATATCACTGCCGCCATTCAGGAGCTGAAGGAGAAAGGTGTCTGGATTTTCGGTACCGCAGCCGAAGGCTCCATCCCCATGTACGATGCCGACCTGAAGGGTCCGGCTGCCATTGTCATCGGCAACGAAGGCGACGGCATGAGCCGTCTGGTTCGCGAAAGCTGTGATGTGACGGTGCACATTCCCATGAAGGGCAGAATTTCTTCCCTCAACGCATCCAACGCCGCATCCATCTTACTGTATGAAGCTGTGCGTCAGCGCAGCGGGAGGTAACTATGAACCCCAATGATGAATTGCTGGAGGGTCTGCCCGCGGATTTGCCGGAAGAAGCGGATACCAGCCTGAGTCTGGACGATATTCTGAAGGAATTTTCCCCGGAAGACGCTGCGCCGCCGGAAGCTGAGCCCATCCCGGATGCCGAGACCGAACCTGCTGCACAGGAAGCCTCCGGCGATACTCTCCGGATAGAGCTTCCTTCCAAGGAACCTGCCGCCGAAGTTACCGGCGATACGGTTCGGTTTGAGCCCGTGGGCGAACAGGCTGAAGAGGCGCCCCCCCAGGCTGAAAAGCCTAAGTTCCAGAAAAAAGAACCCTTTACCGAAGGCTGGGAGCCGGATTATGAGCAGCCCATCGGCGAGTATGTGCCGCCGCAGCCCATTATCTTCCATCCCCGCTCCCGGCTGCGGGAACTGAAGCGCAAGCTGGTGGCCGGTCCCGAAAAGCGCTACTATGATCTTACGGAGATCGGTTTCGGCAGAATCCAGGCTGCCATCTTTATCAGCATCCTGATTGTTCTGTTTTCCGCTTGTGTCACGGTGCTGTATGCCTGCGGCATGGTCCCGGCGAGCCGGATCAAGCTGATGGTGTTTCTGCAGTTCCTTTCCATGCTGGTTTCCGCCCTTCTGGGCTGCTATCAGATGCTGGACGGCGTGACAGATCTGTTCAAGCTGCGCTTCAGCCTGAACACCATGCTCCTGATTACCTTCGCCGCCTGCTTTGCCGACGGTATTCTGGGTCTGCGGGAATTCCGCGTTCCCTGCTGCGCAGCCTTCAGCCTTCATGTGACCATGAGCCTGCTCAGCGCCTATCAGCGCCGCCAGACAGAGCTGTGGCAGATGGACACCATGCGCAAAGCCACCCACCTGGACAGCATTGTACGCACCCCTGCGTATCACGACGGCAATGCCGGTCTGCTCCGGGGTGAGGGCCAGGTGGAAGATTTCATGGACAATTATGCCGCCACCTCCGGTCCGGAAAAGGCGCTGCACACCTACGCATTTCTGGCAACGCTGGCCAGCGTCTGCATCAGCGTTGTGGCAGGTTTGCTGCACAGCGATGTTTCCTTTGCCGTACAGGTGCTCAGCGTGACTATGCTGGTCAGCGTGCCGGTTACCGCGTTTATTTCCTTCTCCCGCCCCATGGCCATTCTGGAGCGCCGGCTGCACAAGCTGGGCACTGTGCTCTGCGGCTGGCAGGGTGTGAAGCGCATGGCCGGCAAAAAAGTATTCTTCCCGGTCAGCCATAAGGACCTGTTCCCTGCCGGTTCCTGCAAGATGAACGGTGTCAAATTCTATGGCAGCCGGGACCCCGATCAGGTAGTCGCCTACAGCACCGCCCTGATTCTGGCAGACGGCAGCGGCCTGGGCAGTCTGTTTGAGCAGCTGCTCAGCAGCCGCAACGGTCGTCACTATGATGCCATGAATTACCGGGCTTACCCCAACGGCGGCATCGGCGCCGAGGTCTGTCAGGAGCCTGTGCTCATGGGCAGCCTGGCCTTCCTGCAGGAGATGGGTGTGGAAATTCCCGAAGGCATCAATGTGAACCATGCCATCTACACTGCTGTGGACGGCGAACTGTGCGGTGTCTTTGCCATCACTTACAACCGGGCTTATTCCGTGGCTGCCGGTTTGGGTACTCTGTGCAGCTACCGGCGGGTGCGCCCTGTGCTGGTCAGCTGTGATTTCATCCTCACCGAGAAGTTTATGAAAGATCTGTTCGGCATCAACCCCCGCAGGTTTTTCTTCCCGGAGCGTGAAGTGCGGCAGCAGCTGCAGGCCAAGGCACTTCCCGAAGACACCACCGCTGCGGCGCTGATTACCACAGAAGGTCTGACACCCTTTGCCTACGCGGTTACCGGTGCCCGGGCCATCCGCACAGCTGCCATCATTGGCACCGCCGTGCATATCATCGGCGGCATTCTGGGTCTGCTGATTATGCTGGCCCTGGCTGTGCTGGGGGAATCTGCCTTGCTGACTCCCGCGAATCTTCTGGCATTCGAATTGGTTTGGCTGGTTCCCGGCCTGCTGATCAGCGAATGGACAAGAGCTGTATAAAAAACTCCCCTGCTGCCAAATCCGGCTGCAGGGGATCTTTTTATGCTGTTTCCGCCAGGAATGCTTCTTTATCCTTGTAGGCCGCCCGGATCACAAACCGGTAGCCGATCACAACCGCGATCATGGACACGGCAAAGAACCAGAAGCAGGGCTTGTAGGTGCCGAAAATGTCAAAATAGAGGTCTCCCAAAGGTGCGCCCAGGCACAGGCCCAGAGAATTCATAGCCATCATCACACCCAGCACCTTGTGATAGGCGGCAGAGCCGAACAGATCGCCGGTAAGCAGCGGCATCAGTACGGTTTCCATAGGGGAAGCGATGGCGCTGAGCACCGTTGCCGTCATAGCCAGCGTCATGCCCGCCACGGTGTTATTCATAGTACCCTTCATCATAAAGGCCACAATCGCCGCGATCTGGCACATCAGCAGCGTGAAGTGCAAGCCCTTCTTATCGTAGACGGTACCCACCAGAATCTTGGTAACGGTCAGGCACAGGGAGCTGACAGTGGCAATGGACGCAACAAAGCCTGTGGGCATGCCCATATCCGTCATGTATACGATGCTGATGCTGCCGATGCTCTGAAGGCTGATACCCGTGAGGAACACCATGGCTGCCGCAGCATAGAAATAGGGCTTCTTCCGGATCACATCATAGGAATATCCCTGCCACAGTTTTCCCGTGAGGGCTTTCTTTCCGGCTGTTCTCTGAATCACAGGTCCATCCTGGGGGTGTTCCCGCAGGAAGATCATCACCACAATACTGATAACCAAGGCAACCACTGCCGACAGCATATACGCTTTCCGGTAACCGAAGGTTTCTCCGTTGTTGATGATGGGCGAGATAATTTGTGCGGCAATGGCGCCGCCGATGCCGTTGGCAGACATCACGATGCCGGTGTAGCGGCCCACATCCTGCCGAAACCAGCGGCGCACAATGGTACCGGCCATATTGCTGCCTACGAAGACGATGCCGACGCCCCAGAGAATGCTGCTGACATACAGGTGGAATATATTGGTTGCCAGCGCCCGGATCAGCACGGAGCCTGTAAGACCCACCAGACCTACCAGCACCATTTTCTTGGTGCCGAACCGCTGCACCAGCGTACCGAAGTACAGTGCCGTAACCACCTGGGTCACGAAGCGAAGACTCTGGGTCAGAGAGTAAATGCTGCGCTTGATGTGCAGCGCTTCCGTAACCGCCTTGGTGTAAAGGCCCACATTGCTGCTGCAAAAGCCCAGACACAGAAACTCCATCATAAAGCATGTTGCCAGGATCACCCATTTATAATCCAGCCGGGATTTCTGCAATTTCACCCCATCTCACAACCTTTCCGCGTTCAAACTACCCATACTATAGCACCGCAGCCCGGTTTGTCAACCGAGCTGCGGAAGAAGTTTTCGTTTTTCCATGGTGCGCTGTTGGAAACTGCATCGTTACAGCCGGTTGCCCGGCAGTGTTCTTGTTACAGCAGTTCTTTGAGCAGGGCCTGACCGTCTGCGATAATCTGTTCGGCAACGCCGCCCTGATATCTGGAGGATCTGGCCTCGTAGCCGCCCTCATCAAAGGCACTTCTCATGGGGTAGTAACCCTCAGAGCCGTTGGTCAGTGCCATAGGCAGAATGCAGCGGTAGCCTTCGGTCTTTTTCAGTTCTCTGCCGATATCGGTGAAGGGTTCACCGGGAATACCGCAGAAACCGATGGGGCCGATCTTCAGGCCGGTCAGGGGCAATTGGAAGAAGTCCGGGCCGTTTTCCAGCTTGCACATACGCACAGCCTCAGCAACCACGGTGGTCAGCTCCATGGCGGTGTAGGGGATCAGATCATCCCGGCCTGCATCATGCAGTTCCTTGTACTTGTGTGCCAGGGGAAGCTGCTCCGGCTTTGCCTTGTTGGCAGGTACCGTGACAACCTTTTCCATAACACGCAGCTCATCCACATCCACATACTCCACCTTGTCATACACCTGCAGAATGGTGCCGCACAGAGCGCGGCCCACAAACCGTGCCATACCGTCCGACTTCATTTCGTTGTCGAAGGAAATCAGGGTGTCGTTCATGTCACCGCCGCAGGGATTCACATGGGTGCTGCCCACATCGCCCTCACAGCCGTTCAGGAACACGCACTTGACATCAGGAATGCATGCTTCAAAGGTACGGGCCATCCAACCGGGCCAGTCGGGAGAAATCTGATCCAGGTTGATGCAGTCGGCATGCAGGCCGTAGTTCATCAGCACAATGGTATCGGCATTTTCCCGGTCGAAACGAATCACATTCACCTGCTGATCCAATGTACCGATGGGGTAATCAATATTGGGATCGTTGATGGGAGGACAGGTCATGGTAGAGCCGTCCTTCATCTTGTAGCGGCGGATATACGCCACTCTCTCAGGTGCCTGACCGACACAGAAGCCCATCTTTGCAGCTTTCAGATCTGCCACAGCATAGGTAACCGCGTCACACAGCTTCTCACCCAGGAATTCCGCATACTCGTTGACCTTCCTGGCATCCGCCTCGAAATGATCGTCCAGCTTTGTATGAGGGCCGGTATGGGTGTGGGTGCTGTGAAGAATGATATTTTCAAATGGAACGCCGGTCTGCTCATGGATCTTCCGGCGGTACGCTCTGCATTCCGCAGCAGACAGGCCGCAGTTATCCACGCTGATCAGAGCCACGCAGCCGGAAGCGTCATTGCGCTGAGCGGCTACATACCGTCCGGTATCAGGATTATACTTCTGGCATTCTACGGTTTTCTCATCCATTGCAAACACAACGGCATTGGCATAGATGTGATCCAGAATGCCGCTGGAGAATCTGGGCACATAATATCCCCGAACAGGAATTCCATGCTTGGGGTCAATGTTCACTCTGGAAAAACCCACTCGTAACTGCTTCATTTGTAATCCTCCCTACGCTTAGCCCTTTACGGAGCCTGCTCTCATGCCGCCCATGCGTTTTTCATGGGACAGTGCGTAAATACTTACCTGTCTGGCCGTCAGGAACACGGCTTTTCTTTATTTCTCTGCGAAGACCGCCGTAAACAGCGCCCAGAATTCAGGGACCCGGTCAATGTAAAGCAGTTCATTGGTTGTGTGGGCATTTTCCATAGGCAGGTTGATGGCAATGGCATCCATATCCGGGATCGCCGCCACAATATCTCCCACCTCAATGCCGCCATGCACAAACCGGTGCCCTGCGGGGTAGCCAAACAGTTCTTCGTGCTTTCTGTCAAACAGTTCCACCAGCTTGGAATTCGTCTGCATGGGCCAGCCGCCGTAATGCTTTCCGATGGTCCATGGGAAGCCCAGCAAGCGCAGCGTTTCTTCCGTCAGCTCTCCGTACTGGTCCCGGACACTGTCCTCCACCGCACGAACGGCATATTCATAGTCCAGATAGCCCTCCGTCAGGCTGGCTTTCAGCACAGAGCCGGAACCCAGAACAATGGACTGGTCCTGCGCATCGCATTTTCTCAGCTCTGTCCGCAGCAGGAACAGCAGATTTTTTACCCGGATGCTGTCTGCCTCCGACAGCGCCTGCACACACCCCTCGCCCTGTTCGATCCGGCAGCACAGATCGGGGTCTGTCCGGGTATAGCGGCTGTTCAGCTTGGCAAACACTGCTTCCAGGGTCTGTTTCGCCTGTTCGTACTTCCCCGCAGGCACTACGATTTCCGCGTCACAGCAGGGAAAAATACTTCTGCTCCAGCACCGGAATCCGCAGAGCCGGAAGGGCATCTCCTTTCCCAGCAAATGCAGCATTTCACCTGCCACATTACCGGCGCAGGCCCGGTTCTTGTGGATATCCAGCCCTGCGTGGCCACCCAATCCGCCCCGGATCATGATCTTCACCACATCGCCGTCAGCTGCCCCCATGGGAAGCTGCTGCTGCACCACATGGGTAATGCTGCCCGCGGAAGAAACACAGAAATTATGGGTTCTGCCGGAATCGAAATTGACCATGCGGCGGGATCTGATCTGGCTGAAATCAAACTTTCGCACACCGGCCATGCCCACCTCTTCCTGCACGGTAAAGAGCAGCTCCAGCGCCGGATGCTTCACCTGGGGGTCATCCACAAAGGACAGCATTGCCGCAATTCCGCCGCCGTCATCAGCGCCCAGGGTGGTGCCCGTTGCCCGGAGCTCGTTGCCCACCACCCGCAGCTGAATGGGATCTTTCAAAAAGTCAAAAGTTACCCCTTCGTCCGCGGCAGGCACCATATCCATGTGGCTTTGCAAAAGGTACGGCGGCACATCTTCGTAGCCTTCCGTTGCCGGAACCCGAATCAGCAGGTTATGCATCTCGTCCCGGACATATTCCAGCCCCCGCTCCCTGGCAAACTCCACCAGAAAATCGCAGAGCTTTTCTTCATGATAGGACGGATGCGGAATGCTGCAGATTCTTTGAAACCATTGAAAGAACAATTCCGGCTGGCAGTTTTCCAGCTCCTTCATCATTTCCATGGTGTTCCTCCACTTTCTTTCAGGTATTTGATAAGCAGATTATATAAAATCCTGAAGATGAAATCAATCCGCTCGATTTATTTTTCTGCGCGCCAGCCATGGCACGCAGAAAAAAGCGATCCCCCCGTCGAACTGTTGGCTCTTGACAAGCGTATCTTTCCATGCTATATTGTGTATATCGTATATACACAATATAGAGGTGCCATATGGATATCATGTTAAGCAATTCATCCGGCGAGCCGATCTATCAGCAGATCGTCACCCAGATCAAGGGTCATATTATGAGCGGTACGCTTGCGGCGGGGGACGCCCTGCCTTCCATGCGGCTGCTGGCCCAGCAGCTGCGCATCAGCGTCATTACCACCAAGCGGGCCTACGAAGAACTAGAGCGGGATGGCTTCATTGAGAATTTTACCGGCAGAGGCTGTTTTGTCAGGCAGCAGAACCCGGAGTTCCTGCGGGAGGAAACCATCCGTCAGACGGAGGAACTGCTGCGCAAAGCCTGCGAAAGGGCGAAGCTCGGCAGCCTGACCCTGGAAGAAATGAAGGAAATGCTGGAACTGATGTATGGAGGAGATACGGATGCCTGATTACGAAAATGCCATTGAAATCAAGGACTTGACTAAGAAATATGACGGATTCACCCTGGATTCCATTCGTTTCGCTGTCCCAAAGGGCTGCATTATGGGCTTTATCGGTCAGAACGGCGCGGGCAAGACCACCACGATCCGGGCTATGCTGAACATCATTCAGACCGATGGCGGCACCATCAATATGCTGGGTCTGGATCACATCAAAGACGAGTACGCCATCAAGGAGCAGATTGCCGCAGTCTTTGACGAGCTGCCCTTCCATGAGAGTTTCACCGCCAATCAGGTGAATACCATGTTCAAGGGGCTTTACGGAAACTGGAACGAGGAGCAGTTTTTTGCCTATCTGGACCGTTTCAGCCTGCCCCGGAAAAAGAAGCTGAAAAAGTTCTCCAAGGGCATGAAAATGAAGCTGCAAATCGCCACTGCCCTGTCCCATGGAGCCAAGCTGCTGATCATGGACGAGGCTACCACAGGTCTTGACCCGGTGGTGCGCAATGAGATTCTGGATATTTTCCGGGAGTACATTCAGGACGAGAATAACAGCATCCTGATGTCCAGCCACATCACCAGCGATCTGGAAAAGATTGCCGACTGTGTCACTTTCATCGATAAAGGCAAGATCCTGCTGACGGGCTTCAAGGACGAGATTCTGGAACACCACGCGGTTTTGAAATGCACCAAAGCAGATTTCAAAGCCATCCCCGCCGGGGACTACATCAGCGCCCGGATAAATGACTTTGGGGCCGAATTGATGGTGGCGGATATTTCTGCCGCCAAAAGGCAGTATCCCGACTTCACCTTCGACCGCACTACCCTGGAAGAGATCATGCTCTTCTATGTCAATCAGGGGAAGAAGGTGTGGCAGTGAGGAAGAAGGCTTCTTTTCCGGCACTGCTGTACCGTGAGCTGCTCCTGTGCCGAAAGTCACTGATGACCTATATGGTTTCAACGCTGATTTTTACCATGATGCCGATTCTTGTGATTCTCAGCCTGCGCTATGGCAATCTGGCTATGCTGCCGGAATATATCGTAGCGGATATCCGGGCCAACAATGACCTGATGCTGACGCTGTATGCGGTGATCTGCCCCAGTATGCTGGTAATGGCCGTTGCGGAATCCGCTGTTTTCGATACCCAAATCAAATGGGACCGCTTCCGCAGAAGCACGCCTGTGAAGCCTGCCCGGATGGCCCTTGCCAAGTATGCGCTGTTTGTGATCCTGCTGCTTGCGTCTGTGGTGATTTCCATTGCCGTGATGGTGCTGTGCCATGGACTGCTGGGGACACCTGTGCTGAAAACAGATATTGCTGTCATACTGGCAATCATCACGCTGACTACTTTGATGTGCGTGCTGTCGCAGGTGTTCATCATGCTGTTTCGCAGCGTGGACAAGGGTATGTTGGCAATGATTGGCTGTATAGCGGCGGTCATTTTTCTGCTGCCTGAGAAATGGAAAGCAAATCTTTCCTTTGACCGGATGCTCAGAGCCGCGGAAGCTCTGTTACCTCTGACGCCTGTCGTCCTCATGGGCATCCTGCTTCTTGGCGTCGTGCTGACCACAGTCATCTATGCAAGGAGGGAGAAATAATGGCAGGTCTGATGTATAAAAACTTCCTCTTGTACCGGGTGGAGCTGATAGTAATCGGTGTTATGCAGCTGTTTATTTCCACAACCGTTCTGCTGACCGGAATCGCAGAAATCGGCAGTCCGGAAGGAACGCTGCTGCTGTACGGATGTATGTTCCTGATCATCGGATATATGGAAAGCGGCCTGTTTGCGCCGGACGAAAAACAGTTCGCACGGAACTTTCTGATTGCTGCGCCAACCGGAGCTGCGGGACATGTCCGGAGCAAGTACTTGTTTTTGCTGCTTGTAAATTTGGGTGTGCTGATCTGCTGTTTTCTCACCGATACCGTGGTCTTTGCGCTGACCGGGGACGAAAACACCATGACCGGTGTGATGCTGGTGCTGCTGTTTGCCATTGGGCTGATTATGGATGCCCTGTCCCTGCCCTTTATCATCTATTTCGGTACGAATTACGGTCTGAACGCCAAGGCATCGGCACTGGGTGTGCTTCTGCTGCTGGCGCTCCTGTATGCGCTGTTCGGCGATATTTCCTATTTCCTGAGCAATGATTTTATGACGGCGTTGAAAAAGCTCTTTGAAGATAGTAATGTGCTGCTGATGCTGGGTTTGCTGCCCTATGCCGGGGGACTGCTGTACTGGCTTTCCTGCAAACTGTCCGAGGTGCTGCTGCGAAAGGGGGCGGAAAACTATGAATGACCGGAAAATGACGGTGCTTCGCCTTGTGATTTTCTGCGTTCTGGCGTTTGTTCCCTTCTGGATCATCCTGCCTGCGATGAACGCGCATTTCGGAGAACCGGTGTATATGAGCGAAGCAGCTCAGCCTGCCGTGTATGCGCTGGGTTTATTCGGAATGCTGATTCCCTCGGTGGCGCACCTGATTACCAGACTGGTGACGGGAGAAGGATTCCGGAATACTTATCTCGGAGTGAATATCAGAGGAAACGGAAAATGGTATCTGGCTTCCGTGTGGGTGAAGCTGGCGGAAAGTGCCATCGGCGCGCTGCTGATCTGGCGGCTTTTCGCAGGCGAGCTTTCCTTCCGGGAGGCTTTTCCCCTGGACGACCCCAAGGCGCTGACAGGTATGCTTCTGTTGCAGCTTGCTTTCACGCTGGTTGTGTTTTTTCCCGCTTTCGGTGAGGAATGGGGCTGGCGGGGTTACATGATGCCAAAACTGCTGCAGCTGATGCCCAAATGGGCCGCTGTCCTTCTGGGCGGTGTCCTCTGGGGTCTGTGGCATGCCCCTCTGACCGTTGCAGGGCACAACTTCGGCGTGGATTATGTGGGATATCCCTGGGTCGGCATCGGAGAAATGTGCCTCATGTGCGTGCTGATCAACGCATTTCTGACGCTGTTGACAGAGAGAACCAAAAGCATCTACCCCGCCTCCTTCTGCCACATGGTCAGCAACAATATCGGCTCCGAGGTGCTGATCCTGCTCGCAGGCAGCGATGCTTTGACCACCGCAGTCGATCAGTCCCAAGGCTCCACATTTTTCAGCACCTATGTCCCGCTCCTGCTCATTACGGCTGTTATCAGCATGATGCTGTTGCGAAAGCCCAATGCAGAAATAACTTCATAAACACAAAAAGGACTGATTCGCCGATACGCAATTGTATCAGCAAATCAGTCCTTTTTTGGATTCTCCTAAATTGGTAGTTGAAATTCCTTTTTTCTGAGCATACTCCATCAAGTCCCGTGCGTTGCTTGCCGGATGCCATGCGTAGGCAATGAGATAGTCCACATGATCGACCATGTAGCGGTTGGCCCGGGTAATAGCCAGTCTGCGCGGCACTTTCTCCATGCCCGGAGGGTAGAAAGTGTTGTCAAACCCTTGTGGCAGTTCCAACGGCCGCTCTGCCGGGTGGTATGGAATCAGCATGGATAGGGTTATTCCCGGATACCGCTCCTTTGCTGCAATCACAGCTTTTGCAGCCATGTGGTCAAAACTGCCGTAATTGCCAACGATGAACTCTGTGACACCATGCTCCACAATGTGCTGCTCTATGGCTTCCGTTAATGCTGGCAGCGCTTCTGATGAAGCTTCTCTATGACCGATAAAGAAACAGCTTTTCATATTATCACCGACCAAAAGATTGTCTAATTTATTAAGTGGACCAGAACCAGTCCCATTATATCATAGCTAACTAATAAAATAAACCCGAATGGACCAAATTAAGTCCACTTGGGGTGTTAGTATGGAACAGAAAATCAAGCAAGATATTCATATCGGTAGGAATATCAGAAAAATCCGCAAAGCGCAAAAGCTGGGTCAAACGGATCTTGTTCGTATACTTCAGATTGATGGTTGTGACATGACCCGTGAATGTCTTGTAAAAATAGAGCGTTGTACGCAGCATATCCAGGCATCACAGCTGCAGGCAATTAAGAAAGCATTGAATACAACCTATGATGCGTTAATAGATGGAATTGAAGAATGAAAAAACCGCCTGCATGAGTGTTTGATGCTCACGCAGGCGGTTTATGAATGGTACCAAACGATGAAAAATCGTATTGCTATGTAAAATTAGGTTTTTACAAAGAATAATGCACTTCTATAGGTTCGGATTATTCTCCTTTGACATACCGGAAGGGACTCGTTTGCATTTCTGCCCCTTGGGCAGAAATGGAGGTAGCCACCAGTGTTTACACTGGTGGCAGCAATATGCCACCGGCAGCGCATGAAATAAAAATGGATAGCCGCCAACAGGCGTACCGCCTGCCGTCGTCCATCCATGGACTCTCCCACGGGCTAAGAAACATGCCCCCGGCATGTTTCTTACACCAGTGTGCGCACTGGTGCCGCCCTTTCGAGTCCCTTTCCGGGTAGCAAAAAAGCAGATACCCAAATGGGCATCTGCTTTTTTGGTACACCGGAAGGGACTCGAACCCCCAACCCTCGGAACCGGAATCCGATGCTCTATCCATTGAGCCACCGGTGCATGTGCTTAACAGCTTGCTTATTATAGCAAGGTTTCTCCGGTTTGTAAAGGGGGGATTTTGAAAAATCGTCCCTTTCTTTCCCTGTTCTTTCGGGAAAACTGTTGTAATTCCGGCAGTTATGTGCTATAATCCATCAAACTACGGTACTTTCAGGAGGTTTTTCTCATGGCCGAATTTCAGAATTTCCGCAGCGCGCTGGGTGGTTTCAACCGGGAGGACGTTGTGCATTATATCGAGTTTATCAACAACAAGCACGCCGCGCAGCTGAATCAGCTGAAGACTGAACTGGCAGAGCAGCGCCGGATCAATCAGGAGGCAGAGGATCTCTCTGCGCAGCTGGCAGAAGCCAGAGAGCAGATTGCAGCATTGGAGCAGGAGCTAGAAGCAGCCCGGGCCGCTGCCCCCAAGTGCGAAAAGACCGAGGACGAGCTGGAAGCTTATCGCCGGGCTGAGCGGGCCGAGCGCCGTGCCGCAGAGCGGGTTGCGCAGCTCTACGATCAGGCCAACGCCGCCCTTGCAGATGCCGCCACCCGTGCGGATACTTCTGCTGCCCAGGTGGGTCAGCTGGCGGATTCTCTGCATCTGCAGCTGGAGCAGTTGCTGGGTGCCATCGCCTCCGGCAAGAACACCCTGCTGGATGCCGCCGCAGCCATGTACGCTGTGCGTCCCCTTTCCGAAGAAGAATGATTCCCCGGTGCGCATACGCCATGTATGCGCACTTTTTCACGGAGGTTACTTATGGAAATCCGTTACCCTGCATATTACGACACCTTCCGCTGCATCGCCGGTGCCTGTCCGGACAGCTGCTGCAAAGAATGGGCTGTGGCCGTGGATGCCGATGCTGCAGCGTTTTATCGGACTCTTCCCGGTTCTCTGGGAGATGCCCTGCGGGAAGCCATGTGTGAAGAAGATGGTGACACCATTCTGGCGCTGACCGCTGACCGCCGCTGTCCCATGTGGCGTGAGGACGGTCTGTGCCGCATTCAGGCACAGTTGGGCGAAGATGCCCTGTGCCACACCTGCAGGCAGTTCCCCCGGCTTCGCCATGACTATGGAGATTTCATGGAATTGGGTCTGGAACTTTCCTGCCCGGAAGCCGCAAAGCTGATCCTTTCCGGCGAGAATGCACAAACCGTTGTCCGCCAGGAATCCGGCGTCGAATCCGCGGAATATGATCCGGATGCCATGGCACTGCTGCTGGAATCCCGGAAGCAGGCACTGGATCTTCTGGACACCTACCGCAGCGCCCCCGGCCAGGCACTGGCAGCACTGCTGTTCTGGGGCTACACCGTGCAGGCACAGCTGGACGGCGAGGAATCTGCGGATTTCTCTGCGGAAGACGCGCTGCGCACCGCAAAGAAAATTGCCGCTCCCGGAGATGCCGCTTCCCTGCTGGCCCTATATCAGGAGCTGGAAATTCTTACCCCTGCCTGGAAGCAGCAGTTGGAGGCACCGCAGGGTTCTTCCTGGTCTGCTGCCCATATTGCTATGGCCCGGTATCTGATTGAGCGCTACTGGCTGCAGGCCATTTCCGATTGGGATCTGATCTGCCGGGTGAAGTTTATTCTCGCATCCTGCCTGACAGTAAAACTCCTGGGCGGAGATATTCTCGTCACCGCCCAGCGCTATTCCAAGGAAATTGAAAATGACGCCGACAATGTGGATGCCCTTCTGGACGCTGCTTACACATCGCCGGCCCTGGCAGATATTCGACTGCTGGGCCTGCTTCTGGAGGATTGAACAATGGAAAAAAGATTACTGATTACAGGTTTTGACGCCTTCGGCGGCAGTGAGGAGAATCCCTCCTGGCTGGCGGTTTCTCAACTGCCGGATACCGTGGGCGGTTTTACACTGAAAAAATGCATGATTCCCACCGTCTTTGGCAGAGCTGCCCAGGAGGTTCTGGCCGCAGCAGAGGATTTCCAGCCGGATGTGATCCTCTGCGTAGGTGTTGCCGCCGGACGGGATGCCGTAACCCCAGAGCGTATTGCCGTCAATATCCGGGATGCCAGAATTCCAGACAATGCGGGCAATCAGCCTGTGGGAGAATTTGTGGTAGCCGATGCTCCCGCCGCCTATTTTTCCACGGTTCCCGTTGCTGCCATGGCCCAGGCTATCCGCGATGCAGGTGTCCCCGGCACCGTTTCCAACAGTGCTGGCGCTTTCGTCTGCAATGACACGCTCTACCTCCTGCTCCACCACTTTGCAGGTACCTCCACCCGCGTCGGATTCATCCATGTTCCCGCCGCGCCCCACCAGCACGCCGTTTCGCTTCCTTTGGAGAAAACGATTCAGGCACTCATCAGTGCAATTTCCGCCTGCTGACATATTTTTTTAGAATTTTTCAAAATACCCCTTGACATTTCGCCTAAGTATGCTATAATACGAAAGCTGTCTGACAGCGAACCGAATATGGGGGTATAGCTCAGCTGGGAGCCCAGTTGAAGCGGTTACGCACCCCTCATTAACTTAATAAATAAACTTAACGTGCCCTCATACGGGGGTATAGCTCAGCTGGGAGAGCGCTTGAATGGCATTCAAGAGGTCAGCGGTTCGATCCCGCTTATCTCCACCAAGGGGCACGTTAAGTTTTATTTTTTACTCATTTTCACCCGAAAATGAGTATTTTTTATGCCGCAATCCAAACGATGTCAAGGCCCATGCTAAACTGCTCAAAGTCGATGTTAAAGTCGATGTGCAGCTTGTAGTCCCGGTAGACATCCACACGCTTGATAAGGCAGTTGACGATCATCTTCTTGGCTTCGATACTTGCGGTATCGTACATATCAGCCCACGAAATAATATCGTCATACTGGGCGTTCAAGGATGCCAGGACAGCCTGTCCTTCGTCATAGGCCGCTTGCGCCGCCTCAAGCTGCTGCTGAACTTCAAGACATTTTGTCTCAGCGTCAGCGATCAGAGAGCCAAGCAGCGATTGGGAAAAGGCGCTTTCTCCACGCAGGGATTTGATAACCTCCGCCCGAAGCATTTCAAGCTCACCCGCTGCCTTCGTGTAGTCGGCCCGGATGCTGCGGAGCAGCGCCCGCCGCTCGTCCATCTTTTCCTTGTAACGGACATTGACGATCTCGCTTTTAGGTACAGCCTTCATCCGTTCAAAGATCTGGCGCACCAGCTTATCAATGATGCCGTCAAGGGTATGGGCGGTGTAGCCCGTTTGCCCGTCACATTCGGTCTGCTTGCGGGTTTTGCCGTAACAGACATAGCGGACTCGCTTCACAATGCGGTTAGGATCGTCCTTGCAGGGATAAGCCTTGCCGTTGGTGGTCAGCGAGAGTCGGGAGCCACAATGCCCACAAAACACGTTCCCGGCCAGTAAAGACTGCCCCCGAGTGTTGAGAGGAACACGGCGCTCCTGTTCGGCAGAGTTGGCACGGGATGTACGGATGTGCTGTGCAGCCTCGAACAGCTCCAGGAGGATAATCTGCAAATGGGGCAGCACCTCGGAGCGGCTTTCACCGCTGCGGAGTACGCCGGTATAGGTGAGATTACAAATGATCCCCCGGATGCTGGCGTGGTGCCACATCTTACCCGACCTTGCCCGGTAGCCCAGGTTGTTCAGATAGGTAGCGATCCGCTGGGCTCCAAAGCCCTCATGCACATACTTGTCAAAGATGATCCGCACCACGGCGGCCTCAGCCTCGTTGACAACCAGCTCGTAAACCTCGTGCTTGCGCTTGTTGTAGCGCCCGCTTCTTACAAGATCGTAACCATAGGGAGCAAGGCCGCCTTTGAAGCCGCCATCCTCGACGAGCTGGCCCAGAGCGGTTTTGGTACGGATGGAAGTCTTTTCGCTTTCGCCGTCCGCTTGCCAGAAACGGATATAGTTGGTGAGCTTATCGGTGTGATTATCAAACCGCTGCTCACCCTCTTGGGTACTCCATACCCGGATGCCGTTCTTAACAAACCACTCCACCACAAAGGGCGTTTCGTCAGCGATACGCCCGATACGGTCAAACATGAACACCAGCAGAATATCAAACTTGCCTTGCTTGGCAAGCTCCTTGATGGTCTGAATCTTGTCCCGGTTTTCAGCCCGCACCTTGTGGCCGGACACGCCGTCCTCCTGTTCCTCGTGGACGATCACCCAGCCCATTTGATCTGCGAACTGGTGACACTTCCGGCGCTGCATGGGGATGTCGGCTTGGTTTTTATCGTTATAGTCCACCTGCTTGTCGGTGGAAACTCTGTATAAGCAACAAACTCTTTCTTTCATATATTGATCCGTCCTTTCTGTAAGTCCAATGGGCTTTGAAAGAGCGAATCAATACACGGGGTATATGAACTTTTCAAGGTGCATAGGGGTATCCCCACTATTATTATCGCTCAGTTTAGCCTTCAATGCAAGGCTGTCGCCGG
>JAFSEW010000032.1 GCA_017435525.1 Oscillospiraceae bacterium
CGGGCCTTGTTAGCGGAGCGGGCGATGCCGATAGCGCCTTCAGCAGCGGCGAAGGACTCGTGGCCAGCCAGGAAAGCGAAGCACTTGGTCTCGTCACGCAGCAGCATAGCGCCCAGGTTGCCGTGGCCCAGACCGACCTTACGGTCCTCGGCGACGGAGCCGGGGATGCAGAAAGCCTGCAGGCCGATGCCGATAGCCTCAGCAGCGTCGGCAGCCTTAGTGCAGCCCTTCTTCATGGCGATAGCAGCGCCTACGCAGTAAGCCCAGGCAGCGTCTTCGAATGCGATGGGCTGAATGCCCTTAACGATCTCGTAGGGATCGAAGCCCTTGGCGACACACATCTCGCGGCAAGCCTCAACGGACTCCAGGCCATACTGTGCCAGGACGCCATTGATCTTGTCGATTTTTCTTTCGTAACCTTCAAACAATGCCATTTTAGCGTCCTCCTCTTATTCGTGGCGGGGATCGATGTACTTGGCTGCGCCTGCGAAACGGCCGTAGGAACCCTTGGCCTTTTCCAGAGCTACATTAGCATCGTCGCCCTTCTTGATGAAGTCCATCATCTTACCCAGGTTGATGAACTCGTAACCGATGATCAGGTCTTCCTCGTCCAGAGCGATGCGGGTAACATAACCCTCAGCCATCTCCAGGTAACGGGGGCCCTTAGCCTTGGTAGCGAACATGGTGCCAACCTGAGAGCGCAGGCCCTTGCCCAGGTCTTCCAGGGA
Source organism: Oscillospiraceae bacterium (assembly GCA_017435525.1). GTDB lineage: Bacteria > Bacillota > Clostridia > Oscillospirales > Oscillospiraceae > Faecousia. The sequence continues at coordinate 729 of JAFSEW010000032.1, forward strand.
AGCGCCCACAGCCAGACCGTCCTCGGAGAAAGCGGACTGGGTACGGCCGTAAACGATCTGCAGGAACAGCTCACGCATAGCGGTGTTGATAGCGTCGCACACCAGGTCGGTGTTCAGAGCTTCCAGCAGGGTCTTGCCGATGAGGATCTCGGAAGCCATAGCAGCGGAGTGGGTCATGCCGGAGCAGCCCAGAGTCTCAACCAGAGCCTCTTCGATGATACCTTCCTTAACATTCAGGGTCAGCTTGCAGCAGCCCTGCTGAGGAGCACACCAGCCGATACCGTGGGTGAAACCACTGATGTCGGAGATCTGCTTGGCCTGAACCCACTTGCCCTCTTCGGGAATGGGTGCGGGGCCATGGTAAGCGCCCTTACCGACGGAGCACATATGCTGTACTTCTGCACTATAAATCATGGCAAAAATTCCTTTCTTTTAAAAGGCGGTTTTCCGCCCTTAGAATATAAAGTCCGGAGAACTGCATTCTCCTGTAACATTATACAAAAACAAGGGAAGCTTGTCAATTCCCAACCGATAAAAAATGCACGATACAGCAAAGAGCGCACTGCATGTTTCCGCAGTGCGCTCTGAAATAAGTAGCTGTGGGGGGAATTACCTGCCGGAAAGCTCCACGCTGTGGCGCAGGATGCTCATGGGCGGTACCTGGCGGCCCAGGGGGATGAAGAATTGCATCTGGGGCGTCCGGGGCTGCGCCAGGGGCTGGCCTTCCAGGTCGGTCATACCGGCGGGGGTGAAAGCATAGGGCCGCAGGTCGGGGCCTACGATTTCCAGGGTCTCGCCCTCAGAGAATTTGTTGCGCAGGCTGCACAGGGCAACGCCGTTTTCATTGCAGCTTTCCACAATTGCGCACACCTGCCAATCCCGGATGTAGCGGGAATGCTCGGTGTACTGGCCGGGCTGACCGTAGTAGAAGCCGGTGGAATAGATCCGGTGGGACACATGCTCCACCTCATCCCGCCAAACGGGGTCTATGGGGCGACCGGCTGCCACATCGTCGATACAGTGACGGTAAGCGCCGGTGACAATGGCGGCATAGTAGGCGGATTTGGCCCGGCCTTCGATCTTGATGCAGTCCACCCCGGCTTCCTGCAAATCCTGCAGATGGTCGATCATGCACATATCCCGGGAATTCATGATGTAGGTGCCCTTTTCGTCCTCAAAGACAGGGAAATATTCCCCCGGACGCTTTTCTTCCATCAGGGCGTACTGATAGCGGCAGGGCTGGGCACAGGCACCCCGGTTGGAGTCTCGTCCGGTCATATAGTTGCTCAGGAGGCACCGGCCGGAGTAACTGACGCACATGGCACCGTGGCCGAAGGTTTCGATTTCCAGCTCTTTGGAGGTTTTCTGCCGGATGGTGCGCACCTCTTCCAGGCTCAGCTCCCGGGCCAGCACCACACGCTTGGCACCCAGGTCATACCATGCCTGGGCGCATTCGTAGTTGGCCACAGACTGCTGGGTGGAGATGTGCCGGGCGCACTTGGGGGCATACTTACCGGCCATGGTAAAGGCACCCAGGTCTGCCAGAATCAGGGCATCCACCCCCGCATCCTGCAGCTGCTCCAGATAAGCGGGCAGCGCGGCGGCTTCGTCGTTGCGGGGCATGGTGTTTACGGTGACATGGACCTGAACGCCCCGGCTGTGGGCATATTCCACAGCCTTGGGCAGCTCTTCCGGGGAGAAATTACCGGCAAAGGCCCGCATACCAAAGGCGGTGCCTGCCAGATACACAGCGTCCGCGCCGTAGGCAATGGCCATTTTCAGCCGCTGCATATCACCGGCAGGGCTTAACAGTTCAATCTTTTTTGTCATACTCTCAGCCTTCCTGAGCATTTACATATTCCACATTCTTGGCGTGCGCTCTCTCGTCCTTGGCGAACAGGTGCGTATGGGCAATGGGGTCATACACATAGTAATGGTAGTTGGTATCGTTGGGGTCCAGAGCGGCCAGCAGGCTGTTGGTGCCGGGGTTGGAAATGGGGCCGGGGATCAGGCCGGACTTGGTATAGGAGTTGTAGGGATGATCCAATTCCAGATCTGCCTTGGTCAGAGGCTTGACCTTACCGGTCTCCGGGTCGATATTGCCGCCCAGGGCGTAGATGATGGTGGCGTCAATATTCAGATAGGGATACTTTCTGGCGTTGGTCAGGCGGTTATAGATAACCGAAGCGATGTCATAGGCATCGGCGCCGGTACTTTCCTTTTCGATCATGGACGCTACGATAACCACATCGTAAAGGGTCATCTGGTGCCGGTCGATATACTCCTGATCGTAGCCGTTCTTCTTCATCATGTCGCTCAGACGCTGGTTCAGCTCCACCAGCTTTTCTTCCATCAGCTCGGTGAAGCGCACTTCAAAGCCGCCCACCTTATCGCCCAGCAGCTTGCCCAGAACACGGCCCGCGCTGTCGCCCACATAGAATTCATAGGTATCCGGGAACAGGAAGCCTTCCAGACAGTAGGGGGTGCCACGCTCTACGCCTTCCAGGAACGCGTAGTCCTTGATCTCACCGTTGGCGGCGTATGCTTCCAGATCTGCCACGGAGCAAACGCCCTTTTCTTCCAGAAGGGCAAAAATCTGGGCGCAGGTGTAGCCTTCGGGGATCAGCACTTCCACAGTTTCACGGGCGCTGGAATAGCTGTTCATGGATTTGACCAGGGCGTGATAGTCGTACAGAGTGCTGAGGGTGTAAGTGCCGGGGGAAATTTCTCCATCGTCCACGGCAACATCGGCATAGAGCTTAAACAGGCCGGGGTACCGGATCAGACCGGCGTTTTTCAGCTTGGCGGCAATGGTTTCGATATTGTCACCATCGGAGATGGTAACGGTGTGCTCCGCTGCCTCCCGGCCAAAGGCCAGAACATCCGCGGCGCAGACCCAGAGGGTTCTGCCCAAGGAGACGCCGATGGCCACAATAATGGCCAGCCAGATAACGGTTGCCAGAAGGTGGGGAATACCCAGCAGACCGTAGCCCTTCTTCATGCGGGGGCGGCGCTTGCGCTGAGGCGCATCCGGCGTTTCCGGCAGCTGGGGGATTTCCTCTTCCTCCGGCGCGGCATCGGAATAGGCCTGGGACATATCAATGGCTTCAAAAATTTCCGTGGGGGAATCCATCAGCGGCTCGTCGGGATACTCTTCCTGAGGCTGCATGAATTCCTCGTCGGCATCTTCCATGGGATAGGGCACAGGTTCCGGCTCCGGCAGGGATTCGGCGGGCATAGTATCGAAATCTTCTTCACCATGGGGATCTTCCATGGCTTTGGTTTCTGTGATAATGCGCTCCAGCTCTGCATCCTCATGCTGGATCAGACCTGCGGATGCCACGGCATTTTCATCAGGACCGATCTCCTGACCCATTTCCGGCGCAGCCAGCAGATCTTCCATCCGGGGATTCTTTTCGTTTTCCATAGGTGTTCCTCCTGTCAGCGGATCACAATCTGCTCCGCGACGGTTTTTGCAATTTCTTCACCCTTCAGGGCGGCTACCAGTGCCAGACCGAAGGGAACGGCGCATCCGGCAGAGGTGCCGGTGATAATGTGGCCGCTGCGGACAGCTGCGGCATTTTCTGCCATCACAGCGCTGCCCATGCCGCTTTCGCAGCCGGGATAGCAGGTGGCCTCGCAGCCGTCGGTGATGTGCAGATCAGCCAGAACCGTGGGGCCTGCGCAGATGGCAGCCACGAAGCGGCGGTTTTCATGGGCAAAGGCAATGGCATCCATGGCAGCCTGGCAGCCGCGAATGGAAGCAACGCCGCCCAATCCGCCGGGCAATACGATCATTTCCAGATCCGTCAGATCCATTTCTTCCACGGTGATGTCGGCTTCCACGCCGATGCCGTGACCGCCGCGGATAATCTTGCCGTTCAGACCCACCGTCAGCACCGGAATACCGGCGCGGCGCATCAGGTCAATGGGGGCGATGGCTTCGGTTTCTTCAAAGCCGGTTCCCAACAGTACATATACCATAGTTATTCCTCCAGACAGGCAGTTACATGCCGATAGATCTCTTCGTGAATATCTTCCATGCTGCGCATGGCACCGTCCCGGACGCATTCGATGACGGTCCAGCCGTAGAAAGCAGCGGCTTCCCGTCCGGTTTCCCGGCAGGTGGCCAAGTAGGCCAAATCCTTCTCATGGATATCCGCCTTAGTGCCGGTGGCGGCTTCCCGGCTGCGCATCAGCTTTTCCGTAAAGTCGGTGGGCACATCCAGATAGATGATCAGATCCGGCTTGGGCAGACCCAGTTTGTCATATTCAAATTCATACAGCCAGTTCAAAAAGGCGCCCCGGGCTTCGCCGCGCTCTTTGGACGCCTGATGCACGGCGTTGGAGGTGGTGTAGCGGTCGGAAAGCACAAGGCCGCCCTCTTCGTACCACTGCCCCCAGTCCTGCTTGTAGGAAGCGTAACGGTCCACCGCGTAGAATGCAGAAGCTGCGTAGGCGTTGACATCCGAAGGCTTGGTGCCGAATTCGCCCCCCAGATACATCCGGATCAAAGCGGAGCTTTCCTGGCTGTAGCGGGGGAATACCAACCGGCGGAATTCCCGGTTCTGCTGTGTCAGTCGTTCGGCCATCAGACGAAACTGGGTGGACTTGCCGGAACCGTCGGTTCCTTCCAATACGATCAGTTTACCCATTTTTTCGGAAAGGCCCCCTTTCTGCGCATAAAATAGTACCTTACAATATAACACAGGATACAGGATTTGTCCACCATGGGAAGGCGGCGGAATCTTTAATTTTCTATAAACAACCCGGGACTTGCATATTTTAAAGAAAAATGATATTATCAACTATTAGGAAACAGTATTATAAAAGGAAGAAAGCAATTATGGAACAAAATACCGTTATGTTTCAGGATATGGGCCTCAGCGATGCCATGCTGAAGGCTCTGGAAAAGAAGGGGTATGGATACCCCACCACCATTCAGCAGTTGGCAATCCCAGAATTCATGCAGTGGAAGGATGTGATCGCCAAGGCACCCACCGGCACCGGCAAGACCTTTGCCTTCGGCATTCCCATGATCGAGCATATCGATCCGGCGTGCGGCGATGTCCAGGGGCTGATCCTGGCACCTACCAGAGAACTGGCGCTGCAGATCGGTGATGAGCTCCGGGGTCTGCTGACCTATTATCAGGGTATCCGGGTAGCGGTGCTGTACGGCGGCGCGTCCATCGGCCCCCAGATCAAGCAGCTGGAGAAGAAACCCCAGATCGTGGTTGCCACCCCCGGCCGCCTGATGGATCACTACAACCGCAAGACCGTCCGGCTGGACAAAATCCAGACCGTTGTTCTGGACGAAGCCGACCGGATGCTGGATATGGGCTTTTTCAAGGATGTGACCAAGATCATTGAAAAGGTGAAGAACCGGAAGAACCTGGGCCTTTTCTCCGCCACCATCTCCCAGGAGGTGATGACCGTCTCCTGGATGTACCAGCGGGACGAGGTGGAGATCACCGTGGAACCCAAGCAGGAGGACAGGCCGGATATCGACCAGTATTCCCTGACGGTTACGCCCCTGGAAAAAGCGGAGACTACCCTGCGGCTGATCCGCACCCAGGGCTATGATCGGGTGATTATTTTCTGCAACACCAAGCATATGTGCCAGCGGCTTTCCGACGATTTCCAGCGTGCCGGGGCCGACTGTGAGTGCATCCACGGCGATATCAAGCAGAGCCTGCGGGAAAAGACCATGCAGCGCTACCGGGACGGCAAGCTGGCCGTGCTGATTGCCACGGATGTGGCATCCCGTGGTATCGATGTGGATGATGTGGACTGCGTGATCAACTTCGATGTGCCGGAAGAAAATGAATACTATGTCCACCGGATCGGCCGTACCGGCAGAGCCAAGCGCAAGGGCGTGGCCTGGTCCATCGTGGGCAATTTCCCGGAAAAGGCCAAGCTGGATGAGATCGCCAAGTTCAGCAATTATCAGATCCGCCCCATGGTTCTGGGTGAGGACGGCACTCTGACGGAAGAAGTGGCGGCGCCGACCAAGCCGGTGAAGCGCCGGTTCCGTTGACGGCCCGGGAGCAGGGCTTTCTGCTGCTGACCTCCCGGTTGGGGGACCCGGAGCGAAAGCCTTTGACGGTGGCGCAATTCCGTACTCTGGCCAAACGGGTGCAGGGGATGGCAGCCCCGGAAGAAACACGAATGCTGCGCCCGGCAGACCTGATGGCCCTGGGCTATTCCGAAGCGGATGCCGGACATATTCTGCACCTTCTGTGTGATAAGGAACTGCTGGAATATTATCTTCACACAGGCAGAAAAAGCGGCTGCTTCCCCCTGACCCGTATCAGCCAGGGGTACCCTGCCGCTATGCGTCTGGCCTTGGGGCTGGACAGCCCCGGCTGCCTTTGGGCCAAGGGCGATGTGGGGATTTTGGAACAACCCAAAGTGGCCCTGGTGGGAAGCCGGGATCTGCGGGAGGAGAACCGGGCCTTTGCCCGGGAAGTGGGCCGCCAGGCGGCGCTGCAGGGCTATACCCTGGTGTCAGGCAATGCCCGGGGCGCGGATATGGCAGCGCAGCTTTCCTGCCTGGAAGCCGGGGGCAGTGTCATCAGCGTGGTGGCGGACCGGCTGGACGGCCACCAAGAAAAGGACCGGGTTCTGTATCTTTCGGAGGAAGGCTTTGATACGGCCTTTTCTTCCATCCGGGCCCTCAGCCGCAACCGGGTGATCCACGCTTTGGGAGAAAAAACCTTTGTGGCACAATCCCGGCTCCAGGGCGGCACCTGGGACGGCACCGTGCGGAATCTGCAGCAGCGCTACAGCAGTGTATTTTGCTTTCATGACGGCAGCGCGGCTATGCAGGAGCTGGAGCAGATGGGTGCGCGCCTCATCGGTATGGAAGACCTGAAAAACCTTAAAAACCTGCACACAGCGCAGACGGCCATTTACTAAAAACAGATGGGAGAATCAATTATGAGCAGAGCAGACGAGCTTTACCGGCAGACTTGCCTGGATATTCTGGAAAACGGTTTTTATGATACGGATCTTCAGGTGCGCCCCAAGTGGGCCGACGGTACCCCTGCCCACACCGTGAAGAAATTCGGCGTGGTGAACCGCTACAACCTGAAGGAAGAATTTCCGATTATGACCTTGCGCCGCACCTACTGGAAGAGCGCAGTGGATGAACTGCTGTGGATCTGGCAGAAGAAGTCCAACCGGATCTGCGATTTGGGCAGCCATGTGTGGGACGAGTGGGCCGGAGAAGACGGCACCATCGGCAAGGCCTACGGCTATCAGCTGGGCCTGAAGCACAAATATAAGGAAGGCGAATTCGATCAGGTGGACCGGGTTCTGTATGATCTGAAGCACAACCCTGCTTCCCGCCGGATTATGACCAATATCTATAACTTTGAAGATCTCCATGAGATGAATCTCTATCCCTGCGCCTACTCCATGACCTTCAATGTTACCGGCAATACCCTCAACGCCATTTTGAACCAGCGCAGCCAGGATATGCTCACCGCCAACAACTGGAACGTGGTGCAGTATGCGGTGCTGACCCACATGATGGCCCAGGTTTCCGGCCTGGAAGTGGGCGAATTTGTCCATGTGATCGCTGACTGCCATATTTATGACCGGCACATCCCCGCGGTGAAGGCCATGCTGGAACATGAGGGCTATCCCGCCCCTAAGTTCTCCATGGATAAGAGCATTACCGATTTCTACGCCTTTACCAAGGACAGCTTCAAGGTGGAGGACTATAAGTTCCATCCCTTTGATTTTGAAATCCCCATGGCAATTTGAGGTGACAGTATGGAACTGATCGTAGCAGTGTATGACGATTGGGGCATCGGTGCCGGCGGCACCCAGCCCGTAGCCCTCAGCGCCGACCGGAAATTCTTTCGGGAAACCACCAAGGGTGCCTGCGTCATTGCAGGCAGAAAAACCCTGGGAGATTTCCCCGGGGGCAAGCCCCTGCCCAACCGGGTGAATGTGGTAATCAGCCGGGGCGAGGTTAACATGGAAGGCGTCATTGTTTGCCACAGCCCGGAAGAAGCGGCGGAAGTTACCAGGCAGTATCCCCGGGTCATGGTCATCGGCGGCGGCAGTATTTACCGGCAGATGCTTCCCTTTTGTGATACCGCCTATATCACCAAGGTGCATGCCTGCCCGGAATCCGATACCTTCTTCCCCAACCTGGACGAAGATCCCCAGTGGGAAATTGCCCAGGAACTGCTTTCCGGCGAAGAAGACGGCATCCGCTATGAAATGTGCCTGTATAAAAGAAAATAAACCCAGGAGCCTGATGGTTATCAGGCTCCATTTTTTACCAAAAGAAAAATGACGGATTTCCTTGATTTTCGACACGCTCAGGGTTAAAATAAGAAAACGATGAAAATGGAGGATGCCGATATGGAAGAAGAAAAGATCCCAGCGGGGCGCAGAAAACCCTGGCTGGTGCCGGTGATTGTGGCGGCAGTGCTGCTGGCTGCGGCTGCTTTTGTGTGGTGGCAGAATGAATTTACCCTGGATCTGACAATGGAAGGCCCTCAGGAGATTACCCTGGAAGTGGGCAGCGCCTTTGACGATCCCGGTGCCCGGGCATGCTTTTCCGGAAATCTGCTGATGTGGAAAGAAAGACCCGTGCCGGTGGAAGTGGAAGGCCAGGCCGATCTGAATCGTCTGGGCAGCTATACGGTGAATTACAGGGCCCGCAAAGAGCTGAATTACGGCTTTGGAAAGCTGTTTTTTGAAAAAACGGAAGCGCGCACCGTGCATGTGGTGGATACCACACCCCCGGTGATTACCCTGCACACCAACCCGGAAGCCTTTACGCTGCCCGGCCAGGCCTATGTGGAAGAGGGCTTTACAGTAACCGATAACTATGATTCTGAGGTAGCCGACCGGCTGGCACGATGGGTGGAAGCCGACGGCGTTCATTACAAGGTATCGGATGCTTCCGGCAATGTGACGGAAGTGGTGCGTCCCATCGTCTATAACGATCCCATTGCCCCGGAACTGACCCTGCTGGGCAAGGAGACTACCATTGTGGTCCAGGGCAATGAATATCAGGAGCCGGGCTTCACAGCTGTGGATAACGGCGATGGTGACATTACCGAGGCCGTAACGGTATCCGGCCAGGTGGATTACCTGACCCTGGGCGAATATGCCCTGACTTACACCGTTACAGACAGCTTCGGCAACAGCGCCAGCGCAACGCGTACCGTGATCGTTCGGGAATACCCGGAGCTGCCGGACTTTATGCCCATGGCAGAACCCTACACCATTGTGCAGCCTGAGGGCAAGGTAATCTACCTGACCTTTGACGATGGCCCCAGCCCCTTCACAGATCAGCTGCTGGATGTGCTGGCAAAGTACGATGCCAAGGCTACCTTCTTCGTGGTGGACCGGGGCTATGAAGATACCCTGCGGCGCATCGCTGACGAGGGCCATACCCTGGCCATGCACTGCGGCACCCACACCTATCGGGAGATCTATGTCAGCGAAGAGGCATACTTCAACGATCTGAAGCGGATTCAGGATGTGATTCTGGAGGAAACCGGCCAGCTGGCTACCATCGTCCGGTTCCCGGGCGGCACCGGCAATACCGTCAGCTGCGGCATCAACTCCGGCATTATGACCCGGCTGAGCAAGATGCTCCATGCTATGAACTACCGCTATTTTGACTGGAATGTCAGCAGCGGCGACGCCGGCGAGACCAATGATCCCACCGAGATTTATCATAATGTCATCGGCGGCATCACCGGCAAGCAGGTAGCCATCGTGCTGCAGCACGATATCAACCCCAACAGCGTTCGTGCTGTGGAGGATATCCTCAAGTGGGGCCTCAAGAACGGCTACACTTTCCTGGGTCTGGACACCAGCAGCCCTGCCTGCGAAGTCAAACCCAGAAACTGAATAACAAAACCGGAGCAGATTTCTGCTCCGGTTTTTCTGTATGGGTTCTGCGTTAACCGCACTGTAAGGAGAACCAGGCGTTTTCAAAGCGTTTTGCTGCCAGATCCTGCTTCTTGATGTAGAAGTACAGCATACCGCAGTCACCCCACATCCATTGCCAGTCTTCCGTTTCCAGGGTGGTGAGCTGCAGCAGCAGAATCCAATCCTTGGCCGATTCCGCAATATGTGCTTCTGCATCCCGGAATACAGCCTGATAGCTTTCCGGATTTCCACAGTAGAACCCGCGGGTAACGCGTTCGCATTCTGTCAGCATTTCGCTCTGAATAATATCCGCATATCCCAGAAGCTTATGGTTTTCCGCATCCAGGTCTACACCCATTTTTTCCAGAAGGGCGTCATATTCCTCCCACTGGCAATCCGTGCTGCAGTGAAGATCCAATTCTTCATAGTTGGGGTAGGAGGGCCTTGGGGTAAAGCGCACTGCCATTTGGGGCACAACATATTCTTCCGGTATTCCTTCCGGCCAGGAAAGCGGCTTGAAACCGGCGGTGTTTTCAAAATAGAACACCTGTGCGCTGCCTTGGTCCTTAGGGTCAAAGCCCCAACGGAAGGCTTCGCATTCATAGAAAAAGTACAGCATACCCTCCCTGGGCAGCAAACCGTCACGGTCATATTCCGCAACCTCTGCAAGATTGATCTGGCACAGGAAGGACAGCGGCCGCGTCACCGCTTCGTCGGTAAATACCGGCCAGACAAAGTCCTCGGGCAGGAACGGCTTGCCGCCCAGCTTACTGGCATGGGGCGCAATGGCGGATGCGGCAGAATCTACATCCATAACGATTTCGTTTTTCGAAAGCGCAGAAACTATGGATTCGGCAGCGGCGTTCTTGTTTTTGCGAAAAAGATCAAAAATAGACATATTTTTCTCCTTTCATACACTGTGCGCGGCACAATGCTTCCATGGATTGGTCAGTGGCTCCAACTTTGGGTGGCGGCTACGGCTTTCTTCCAGCCGCAGATGCGGGCGGTGCGGTCTTGCTGAGAAATTTGTGGGGTGAATTCTCTGTCCACAGCCCAGTTTGCCTTGATTTCCTCCAGATCCTTCCAGAAGCCCACAGCCAGGCCTGCCAGATAAGCAGCGCCCATGGCAGTGGTCTCCACGCATCTGGGCCGCAGCACCGGCGCACCGTTAATATCTGCCTGGGTCTGCAGCAGATAGCTGTTGGCGGCGGCACCGCCGTCGGCCTTCAATTCTCCCAGGGCGATGCCTGCATCGGCTTCCATGGCCAGCAGCACATCCGTCACCTGATACACGATGGAATCCAGGGTTGCCCGGATGATATGATTCTTGTTGGTGCCCCGGGTCAGGCCCAGAATAGCGCCCCGGGCATAGGCATCCCAGTAGGGGGCACCCAGGCCGGTAAAGGCAGGTACCACATAGCAGCCGTTGGTATCGGCTACTTTCCGGGCCATATATTCGGAATCCGCGGCGGAATCGATGAACCGCAGCTCGTCCCGGAGCCACTGGATGGCGGCACCGGCCACAAAAATGGAGCCTTCCAGCGCGTAAGTCACTTCTCCATTCAGTCCCCAGCCGATGGTGGTCACCAGGCCGTTATGGGAGGCAATGGGCCGGTTGCCGGTGTTCATCAGCAGGAAGGCACCGGTACCGTAGGTGCATTTGCTCTGGCCGGGTGTGAAGCAGGTCTGGCCGAAGAGAGCGGCCTGCTGGTCACCGGCGGCACCGGCGATGGGAATGGGCGCACCCAGAAAAGCAGCGTCCATATCTCCATAGATGCTGCTGGAGGGTACGGCTTGGGGCAGAATGGATGGGGGGATCTCCAGCTTTTTCAGAATTTCTTCGTCCCAGGAAAGGGTGTGGATGTTAAAGAGCATGGTGCGGGAGGCGTTGGAATAGTCCGTCACATGCACCCGGCCCCCGGTGAGCTTCCAGATGAGCCAGGTCTCCACGGTGCCGAACAGCAGGTCACCGGCTTCGGCCAGCTCCCGGGCACCGGGGACATGTTCCAGCAGCCAGCGGATCTTGGTGCCGGAGAAATAGGGGTCGATCACCAGACCGGTTTTTTCCTGAATGGGCTGGGTCCAGCCTTCTTCCCGCAGCTGATCGCAGTAAGGGGCAGTGCGGCGGCACTGCCAGACAATGGCATTGTGAATGGGCCGCCCGGTGCGGCGGTTCCAGAGGATGGTGGTTTCCCGCTGGTTGGTGATGCCGATTGCGGCAATATCTGCGGCGGTGGCACCGATATTCTGCAGCGCTTGCCGGGCAACTTCCAGCTGGGAAGCAAAGATCTCGTCTGCGTCATGCTCCACCCAGCCGGGCTGGGGGAAATACTGGGTGAATTCTTTCTGGGCCAGGCTGCAGATATTGCCCTCCTTGTCAAAGAGAATGCAGCGGTTGCTGGTGGTGCCGGAGTCCAGAGCCATAATATATTTGCGCATATGTAACACCTCTTGTAAAAACACCGGGGCGCTGGGGCCCCGGTGCAGTTTATTCAATGTGGGTATGGTTGGAAATGTGCTCGGAGCAGTAGCAGTGGTAGCCGCTGCAGCGGGAGCAGTAGCGGAATTCCAGTTCCGGATTGCTTACATCGGTGCGGCCGCATACGGCGCATTTGTGGTTGTAGTTCTGCTGCTGAGATTTGCTTTCCCCAGTCCGGGGCGTAAAGGGAATGGTGCCGGTGCGCTTCTGGGCGGGTCTGCGGTACATTGCCTTCATCCGCAGGGAAGGGGGCAGCAGATTCATGGCGCCCTTGCCGGTGAAGAGGAAGAAATTGCCCAATGCCACCAGGGGGAACAGATTGTGGGGGAAGAACATCACCGGGAAAGACATGTTGAAAATAGAAATGGCGGTGAGCACCAGATACAAAATACCCAGGAACCATGCCTTTACGGGAATGATGAAGAAAACCAGGAACTGGCTGTCCGGGCTGTAGGCGGCGAAGGTCAGCAGCAGGCTCAGGTGCAGATACCAGGCCATGTTGGAATAGATGACCAGGGAGAAATATTCCGGCGGCACCAGATAATTGCCGATCAGAACATCCTGCACCGGGCAGAAGATCATGGCGAAGATATCCATCAGGATCACACCGCTGAAATAGAACAGATTGAACCGGAAGGTGCCCATGATCATTTCCACGGTACGGCTGAGATGGTAGAAGAAGTACAGGCCGATGATTACCATAAACTGATTGGAGCCGGGGGCGTAGGTAAGCACATAGGAGAACAGCCGCCATACCTGGCCCCGTAAAATCGCCGCCTTGTCAAAGCACAGCCACTCATAGAGCATCTCGCCGCCGTTGAACATGCTCATCAGGAACACCACGCCGGAACCCAGCGCAATGTAAAGCATCAGATTGGGAATGCCCTTGCTGCGATTGCGCAGGCAAAAGCGTTCAAAATTTCTGCGTAAATTTTTCAAAGATCTCAACTCCTTGTGGTATTGCTGTTATTTTATCAGTTCGTCAGGAAAAAGTCTATAGCGGAATTTTGAACTTTTTCCCGAATGGGAATAAAAAACAGTTGACAAAATGCAAATTAGCAGGTAAAATACACCGGAATTGCATACAGCCTTATCAAGAGCGGTGGAGGGAACGGCCCGATGAAACCCGGCAACCTGAGGAAACTTAAGGTGCCAAATCCGGCGGCAAGACGAAAGATGAGGATTCGATAGAGCACACGTCGAATGCCTCGATGTGTGCATTTTTATTTGTTTTTTGTGCGAAAGAAAGGAAAAATAATGGAAAAAAGACTCTTTACCTCTGAATGTGTTACCTGCGGCCACCCCGACAAAGTGGCTGACGCTATCTCCGATGCCATCCTGGATGCCTGCCTTGCCCAGGACGCCGCTTCCCGTGTAGCCTGCGAGACTATGGTCACCACCGATTTCTGCATCATCTGCGGTGAGATCACCACCAAGGCACAGGTGGATTACGAAGCCGTGGCCCGCAAGACCATCCGGAGAATCGGTTATGTGTATCCCGGTGACGGCTTCGATGCCGACAGTGTGCAGATTCAGTGCCGCATCCACACCCAGTCTGCAGACATTGCCCTGGGCACCAACGATGAAGTGGGCGGTGCAGGCGATCAGGGTATGATGTTCGGCGGCGCCTGCGACCAGACCAAGGAACTGATGCCCCTGCCCGCAGCATTGTCCCGGGCACTGGCCAACCGGCTGACCCTCTGCGTGGAAAGCAATGATCTGCTGCGTCCTGACGGCAAGACCCAGGTCACCGTAGCTTACGACGAAGCCGGCAATGTCACCGGTACCGACACCGTGGTGGTGTCCATCATGCACAGCGCCGATTTTGAAATCGAAGAGCTGCGCCGCTATATTCGCGAAGGTGTCATTGCCCCCGTGCTGAAAGACTACGGCTTTGCTCTGGAAAATGTGGAACACATCCACATCAATCCCACCGGCAATTTTGTCATCGGCGGCCCCAACGGGGATACCGGTCTGACAGGCCGTAAGATCATCGTGGATACTTACGGCGGCTGGTTCTCCCACGGCGGCGGTGCGTTCTCCGGCAAGGAC
>JAFSEW010000033.1 GCA_017435525.1 Oscillospiraceae bacterium
CCCTTCAAATCCCCCACCCGCCGAAATCGGCGAATTGTCAATTGTCAATTGTCCATTCCGAATTCCCCACGCCAAAACAAAAAGGACAGCGCTTTCGCGCTGTCCTCTTGCCATATAAACTTAGATAGCAATACCAGCCATCTCCAAAATCTTAGGCACGTTCTTCTCGGTGCCGATGGCCATGATGTGCACGCCATCGCACAGCTTATCGTCCTTGATCTTGGCGATCATCTCGGCAGCCATCTCCATACCCACCTTAGCGGGCAGGCCCTTGACGCCCTTTTCCTTGCCCTCTGCGGCAGCAGCGGCCAGGCGGTCGATCATGTGCTGGGGCACATCGATACCGGGAACATTGGCGTTCATGTACTTGGCCATGCCTGCGGCCTTCAGGGGGATGATACCGGCCATGATGTGGGTCTTGATGCCGGCCTTATCCACAGCTTCCAGGAAGCGCTTGAAAGCGTCCAGATCATAGATACCCTGGGTCTGGATGTACTCAGCACCTGCCTCCACCTTCTGGCGCAGCTTGTTGATCTGCAGGAACACGGGCTCATACACGGGAGTCACGCAAGCGCCCTTGTAGAACTTGGGGGTAGCGGACTTATCCACGATCTCGCCGGTTTCCTTGTCCACCTTGTTGCCGGACAGGGGGTTGCCGCCGCAGTCCCGGCCGGTCTGCTCCATCTCGGAGAGCATTCTCAGGATGCCCACGGAGTCCAGATCGTAAACGGGCTTGGCGTCCTTGCAGTCGCCGCCGGCGCACACGGGATGGTCGCCGGTGAGGGCCAGCATGGAGTCGATGCCGAAGGCAGCGGCAGCCAGAGCGTCGCCCATGATAGCCATACGGTTACGGTCGCGGCCGGTCATCTGAATGATGGGCTCGCAGCCTGCCTGCTTCAGCTTGATGCACAGACCCAGGCCGGTAGCCTTCAGGCAAGCGGACTGCATGTCGGTGACATTGATGCCATGCACCTTACCGCGCAGCAGTTCAGCGGCTTCCATCTGTTCGGTAAAATCGCAGCCCTTAGGGGGTGCCATTTCTGCGGTTACGCCAAATTTGCCGGCGTCCAGAGCTTCTTTCAACAGACTCATATTACTTCTTCCCCCTCAGGCTGATAGTTCTGGGATAGGCGAACTTGCCATAGCCCTTAGCTTCCTTGGTCTCCATGATCTTCTCCACTTCGCCGGTGGCCTCAAGACGCTTGTAGATCTCGATCCATGCGCAGGGATTTTCGGGATTGACCTCGCACTTGCCGTTCTTCTGACCACCGCAGGGGCCGTTCATCAGGCTCTTGGCGCACTGGGTAATGGGGCAGATGCCGCCGGTCTTGCCCAGGACGCAGTCACCGCAGAAGCGGCAGGACTCTTCCCACACGCCGAAGCGGACAGCTTCGCCCAGGTACATGGTGTTGTTGGAGGGATACACGGGCTTGTCGCCTGCGTTCTTGGCCACGCACTGCACGCCGTCGCCGCAGCTCATGCAGATGACGCAGTCGGGGTTAGCGGCGTTGATGGCCTTCATCTTGCCTTTAACGCCCAGGTTCATGCAGCAGTAGTCGCAAATGGTGGTAGCCACGACCTTCTTGCCTGCAGCTTCCAGCACCTTGGTCAGCTCAGCGATCTGCGCCTCGCCACCGGTCTGGCAAGCGGTAGCGCAGCTGCCGCAGCCCACCAGGGCCACAGTCTTGGCGTTACCGACGAAGGACATGACTTCTTCGATGGGTTTCTTCTGAGTAATAATCATAAGTACAGCTTCTCCTTCCGAATCCGGTTGTTCAGGGAATTGCTATTTGGGGCACACCGCCCGATTGTCACCTACCATTATACCGCACCTTCCGAAAAAATCAACACAAAATTACCGATATCTCGACTTCCCCACCCGACTTCCAACGAGCCAAGGCTCCCTCTGATGAGGGAGCTGTCAGCGAAGCTGACTGAGGGAGAGATCCCGACTTCCATACGCACCCGCCGACTTCCCCTGTAGGGGCTTATCAATCGCTCGTCCGCGAATTCCATACGCAGCACCGAATTTCCCTGTAGGGGAGGGTCTTGACCCTCCCGCCGAATTCCATACGCAGAATCAACTTCCCCCGTAGGGCGCTTCCTTGCTCCCGCCGCGAATTCCCAAAAGGGTTACGGATTCTTCGACGCGCCTTCGGCTTGCTCAGAATGACATGCAAAACGGGGAAAGCCCTCAAATCTTCTCTGTCGTCCTGAGCGAGCGCAGCGCGCCGAAGGACCCGCATCCCCATTACCCAGGTGCAATTCTGCTGCCCGGCAACGGGAGGGTCAAGACCCTCCCCTACTGAGCGCTATTGTAGGGGCGAGCATTGCTCGTCCGCTACCCGCCACCGATGTCGAATTGACAATTGACAATGGTCAATGGACAATTATGGTGCACTGCGGCGCTATAAAAAATCATCGGCTTTGCCGATACCACAATTGTCAATTCTCAATTGTCAATTGTCCATTCCGACTTCCCCACACAGCAAAAAAAGGAGAGGCCAAAGCCTCTCCCTATTTTTTGGTGCCGCTAACCGGACTCGAACCGGTACGAAGTTGCCCTCAGCAGATTTTAAGTCTGCGGTGTCTACCTATTCCACCATAGCGGCGTGGCAATCATTCTACCACAAAAACGCCCCACCGTCAAGAGAAACGGTTCGCCCCATTCCTCCGTCAACCTGTAGGGGAGGCTCTTGACCCTCCCGCCGACTTCCCCAAAAGGTAACGGATTCTTCGACGCGCCTTCGGCTTGCTCAGAATGACATGCAAAACGGGGAAAGCCCTCAAATCTCCTCTGTCGTCCTGAGCGAGCGCAGCGAGTCGAAGGACCCGCATCCCGCGACTTCCATACGCCACACCGACTTCCAACGAGCCAAGGCTCCCTCTGATGAGGGAGCTGTCAGCGAAGCTGACTGAGGGAGAGATCCCGACTTCCATACACACCCGCCGACTTCCCAATCGTCAATTGTCAATTGTCCA
The DNA here is from genome assembly GCA_017435525.1 of Oscillospiraceae bacterium. Classification (GTDB taxonomy): domain Bacteria; phylum Bacillota; class Clostridia; order Oscillospirales; family Oscillospiraceae; genus Faecousia. Next base: position 2,983 of record JAFSEW010000033.1, read on the forward strand.
TTCCTCACCACATCTTATGCTTCTGCACCCGGATATCTTCCCCCAGGAAGGTCAGCCGGGTAAACTCGCCATACAGCCTCGACGCGATCTGGGGGGAATACCGCTGCCCCAGTTCCTCCACATTGAGGTTGGTGGTAATGATCATCGCTTTCCCCGCCATAAGCCGCTGATTCAGCAGCTGATACAGCGCGCTAGTGACAAACTGCCCGGGCATCTCGGTGCCCAGATCATCCACAATCAGAAGATCCGCCTCTTCCAGCTTTTTTGCCTCCAAAGCCGCCTCTTCCGTGGGATAAAACTTGGCTTTTTCCAGTTTTCCGAAGAGCCCCGCGGCGCTTTCATAGCACACGCCGTAGCCCATTTCTCCGATAGCCCGACCCATAGCCAGGGCCAGATGGGTCTTACCCAGACCGGTGCCGCCGGTGAGCAGCAGATTCCCCGCATGGTCAGTGAAATGCCTTGCATAGTCCCGGCAGTGGGCCAGGGTTTTCTCCATCACCGCCCGGGGCGCAATGCGCAGCCGGGGGTCCACCCGGTCGCTGTAGTAGTCCAGCCGGAAATTTTCAAACCCCTCATTGCCGCTGAAAATAGCCCCCAGGGCCTTTCTCTGCTCCTGCACGCACAGCTGCTTCAGGCAGTGGCACATGCTGCTTCCCACATACCCGGTGTCGCCGCAGTGGGGGCAGCGGTTGTCATCCAGCCAGCCGGGGGCAAAATGCTCCGCCACCAGCGCCTTCCGCTCTTCCTGCAAGCGGAGATTTTCCTGTTTCACCGCCTCCATAGCGGCCCTGGCATCGCCCCCGGAAAGGAATACCGCCTGGGCGGCCTTGGCAGCGGACTGCCGCAGCAAACTATCAATTTCCCGCAGCCGGGGCAGCTTGGCATACGCCTGCTGCTGCCGGGCAGCCAGTTCCGATTCCCGGTCAGCCCGACGCTGCGCCAAAGTTTCTCTGGCGGCGCGCAGTACCTGTGTCGAATATCCCATGCTTTATCCCTCCTGCATAATTCTGCGAATGGCTTCCAGTTCCGCCTCACCCAGCTGCCCGGAGGCACCCTTGGGGACGCCGGGCTTTTTGTCGGCAGATTTGATGGCATGCACCGTGTGCAGCCCCATTTCGTGCCAGCGAATGAGGATTTTATTCATGTACGCCCAGTTGAGCCCGCCGGTGTTGAGGCAGGTTTTCTCATAGGCCATAGCCAGGGCATCCTCTTCAAAGCCCATCTGCAGCCAGTTGTCCGCGTAGCGTGTCTCCCCGGGGGTCAGATTCCGGCCCCGGATCTGCAGCAGATTTTTCAGTTTTTCCAGAGCGGAATCCCGCAGATTCCGGCCCCGGATAAAGGCGGCGGCCTCTTCCACCGTGTCGATGCCCTGTTCGGCCCAGGCGTAGGCCTCTTTTTCAATGCTCCACAGGCTTGGCGGACGGATATTGCCCTTGCGCCGGGCCCGTTCTCTGCAGTAACTCACCAGCATGGAGATCACATCGTTGCCCAGCCCCAGATACCGGGTAAAGCCCAGCAGGATCTTCAGATCCTCACTGCTGAGGAAACGCCCCAGCTGCCGCTGCACCTCTCCCTGGAGGCTCTGGAAATCGTTGTCCCGCTCCAACGCCTGCATCACATCGGTTTCCGAGTACCGGGGGCGCTCTCCTGCCTGGAAGGAAGCCTTTCTTGCCTCCTGCCACAGTCCCAGCTGCCGCAGCACCGCCGCAGCAGCCTCTGCCTGCCGGGGCTGCATGTGCAGTTTTTCCTCCACCCGGGTCATGTCGCCGCCGCTTTGCAGATACAGATACAGCAGCGCCGCGTCAGCGCTTGCCATAGCCAGGAGCTTGTGCAGATCGCCGTATGGAATTGTCAGATTTTCGTTTCCCATAGTGCTACCCTCAAATTTCGTCAGTTACAGCCATTATACCACAGCTTTTCCCCCAAAACAACGGCGCGTTTTCCCCCGTTTTTACCGAAAAACCGCCCCCGAATTTGGTACACCACAGCATCTTGTGCCCAACCCCCAATTCTCCCCCGTAGGGGGCGGCCTATGTGCCGCCCCCTAACCCGGTGCGATATCGAATTGACAATTGACAATGGACAATTCAGAGAACGGATTCTTCGACGCGCCTTCGGCTTGCTCAGAATGACATGCAAAATGGGGAAAGCCCTCAGGTTTTTTCTGTCATTGCGAGGGCCTTTAGGCCCGTGGCAATCCGCATCCCCCCGAATTCCATACGCCAATCGACTTCCAACAAGCCAAGGCTCCCTCTGATGAGGGAGCTGTCAGCGAAGCTGACTGAGGGAGAGATCCCGATTTCCATACGCACCCGCCGACTTCCCTTGTAGGGGAGGCTCTTGAGCCTCCCGCCCCGACTTCCCAAAAGGGTTACGGATTCTTCGACGCGCCTTCGGCTTGCTCAGAATGACAGATAAAGGTCGAAGGCCTATTCCACCTCCGTCGTCCTGAGCGAGCGCAGCGAGTCGAAGGACCCGTTTCTCCCCTACCTCTTCACTCTTCACTATTACCTATTACATAAAAAAAGCGCCGCCCAATGGGCAGCGCCTTCCAACCTTATGCGTCTTACAGGAACTTCTTAACTTCCTCGGATGCCTGCTCGGGGTCATCGGACACGGAGAGGGTGATCTCCATGTTGTTGGCCTTGGCGAATTTAGCGCACCACAGGATGAAGTCCTCACCGGCAGCGCGATCGGAGCCGATGGTCTTATACAGATTGTCGATGTACACGTGAGTAATATCAAAATTACCGGCGTGCAGACCGCTGAGGAAGCCCTTCAGCATGCAAGCATTGCTGATGGCATACTCCTTGGAGTCTACCAGACGGACGCGGTAATTTACATCATAGGTCAGCTTGTTGCCGTACTCGATGCAAACCACGACACCGTCAGCGGTGGAAGCGGCTGCATTGACAGAGTCGACCAGCTTCTTGGTCTTACCGGAGCCCTTGAGGCCCATAATCACATGAATCATTGGAAAATCCTCCTTTGCTGTATCGCTTGGGTTGTATGGTAATTCTATCAGCTATGCGGATAATTTGCAAGCCCAAAATCCAAAATTTTTCGTTTCCTTCACAAACGGGATTTACCGGGCCGCTTCCTCCGTCACATACCGGGAAATGCCGCAGGCAAGCTGGAAGAACCAGATCAGCTGCCCCAGGGTATGCTCGCAGATGGCATCGGTTTCCAGGGTCATCACCGGCACACCGGCATCGGTGTGGGTCTGCAGGGCAGCCAGCAGTGCCTGTTCCTGGACATAATCCAGGGTTTTCCCCTCCAGGCAGCCCAATCCGTCCAGATTCTTCACATCGGGGGTCACCTGCACCGGCTGGGCCGGGGGCGCAAAGCGCACCATGGTCTCTAAGAGATTGCCCTGGGCTTCCGCGCCCAACTGGGCATACACCGGCAGCAGTCCCGCACCGGCAAACAGCTGCCGCCACCAGGCGCCAAACAGCTGAAAATCCGGCTCAAAGCTCTCAAGAATCTCCACATCCTTACCCTTGCGGTGCAGCAGATTCCGTACACCGGCATACAGCCACACGGGATTTTCAAAGGAGCGCAGATCGTATTCCACCGAGGCTTCCCAGGCACCTACCATCAGTTCCCGGATATCCAGCCCCGCCACCGCCATGGGCAGCAATCCTGCCGCCGTCAGCAGTCCGAACGCTTCGCTGACATCCACAGGAATGTCAAAGGTCTCCCACCCGGCTTCCCGGGCCATCTGCCGCAGAGCGCCCTCTTCCGGGTCGGTAATGGCCCAGGTGCGTTTTCTGGCGTTTTCGGAGCCGTATTTTCGTTCCAGCATCCACCGCAGTGCCCGGGCTGCAATGGCGCTCTCCGGAGCATCGCCGGATTTGGACACCATCACCAGGGAAAAATCCTTGCCCTCCAAAGCTTTTTGCAGCCGCTGCCAGGCATAGGAGCTGAGGTTGTTGCCTGCAAAGAGAACCATGGGATCGCCTTTTCCCTTGCCCTGATTCCGGTTTGCCCCCTGCAGCAATTCGATCACCGCCTGCGCGCCCACACAGCTGCCGCCCATGCCGGTGACCACCAGCACATCGGAGTTTCCCCGGATCTTCTCAGCCGCCGCCTGAATCCGCAGCATTTGCTCCGTAGGCCGGTCTGCCGGAAGCGTTCCCCAGCCCAGAAATTCCTTTCCCTGAGTCAATGCCATGTGCGCCGCGCTGATCTCCTTCTCAATCCCCAATAGCTCCGGCAACGCCACCTGCCCCCAAATATTCGAAATATCCACTTGAATCATAGTTTCACAAACCTTTCCTCTGTAAGGGCGGGTGGTGCGACCCGCTGCGAATCAAAAATTCTATGATTGCCGGTGGCAATCATACCACAATAGATTGACCCTCCCGCCCAAATTCCCCAAAGGGTAACGGATTCTTCGACTCACTCCGTTCGCTCAGAATGACAGATGAATGGTGAAGGCCTATTCTATCTCTGTCGTCCTGAGCGAGCGCAGCGAGTCGAAGGACCCGTCCTCCCCCGAATTCCCGGACATTTCCTCCATTTTACCCCAAAAATCCCGTTTCCGCAACCCCCATCCCTCCAAAACTTTCCCTCTTGGCAAATCCCGGAAGATTTGCTATAATAAGGAAAACACAACCTGGGAGGTACTTATGAATTACGGTTTCGGAATTGACCTTGGCGGCACCACCGTCAAGCTGGCCTTCTTCCAGAAAGACGGCACCATGCTGCACAAGTGGGAGATCCCCACAGACACATCAGAAAGCGGCAAGCGGATTCTGCCGGATATTGCCGCCGCGGTGCTGGGCCACCTGGACAGCAGCCGCATCCCCAAGGCAGATGTCCTGGGCATCGGCATCGCGGTTCCCGGCCCCGTGCTGCCGGACGGCACTGTGAACCGCTGTGTCAACCTGGGCTGGGGCGTGTTCAACATCGCCACCACCCTCAGCGCCCTCACCGGCCTGCCGGTGAAAGTGGGCAACGATGCCAATGTGGCAGCCCTGGGAGAATACTGGCGCGGCGGCGGCCAGGGCTATCGCTCCATGGTCATGGTCACCCTGGGCACCGGTGTAGGCGGCGGCGTGATCCTGGACGGCAAGATCCTCCACGGCTCCATGGGCGGCGGCGGTGAAATCGGTCACATGACCCTCCACCGGGAAGAGACGATTCCCTGTAACTGCGGCAAATGCGGCTGCGTGGAGCAGTATTGCTCCGCCACGGGCATCGTCCGCACCGCTAAGGCATACCTTGCCGCCACCGACGCACCCAGTGTGCTTCGTGCCCTGCCGGACTTTTCCTGTAAGGATGTGTTCGACGCCGCAGATGCCGGTGACCCTGTAGCCCTTGCTTACCTGGAAACCTTCTATGCCAATGCCGCGGAATTTATCAGCAATATCTGCTGCGTGGTGAATCCGGAAGCCGTAGTCATCGGCGGCGGCGTCAGCAAAGCAGGCCAGCCCCTCCTGGACGGCATCCGCCGCCACATGGACCGCTTCCTCTTCCACGCCGTCTCCAATATGGAGCTCCGCCTGGCCACCCTGGGCAACGACGCCGGCGCCATCGGCGCGCTGCGGATGATCCTCCCGGAAAATAATTGACAATTGACAATGGACAATTGACAATTCCCGAATTCCATACGCCAATCCCAAAAAGATACGGATTCTTCGACGCGCCTTCGGCTTGCTCAGAATGACATTCAAAAGAATCGGCTTTCATGTTTTATCTGTCGTCCTGAGCAAGCGCAGCGCGCCGAAGGACCCGTATCCCCACGAATTCCATACGCCATACCGAATTCCCATTGTAGGGCGGGGCCTTGGTCCCGCCGCTGCGGTACCCTGTGCGGATTCGCCGCAAGCCAATGCGAATACCAACCGTATCCTGCACGGCGGGAGCAAGCCCCCGCCCTACAAGCTCCGCCGAGAATGACAGGCTAAAACATAGCACCCGTCGTCCTGAGCAACCCTGAGCGTAGTCGAAGGGGCGCCGAAGGACCCGCATCCCCCTGACTTCCATACGCAGCACCGAATTCCCCTGTAGGGGAGGGTCTTGACCCTCCCGCTACCCGCTGCAATCTTCCCACCTGCCCACGGGAGGCTCAAGAGCCTCCCCTACATACGCCCCGAAATTTTTCAATCGTCGGCGCAGCTGACACCTCACCTCTTCACTCTTCACTCTTACCTATTACTTAAAAAGTACGGCATGCCAGGCATGCCGTACTTTTTTAGTATCCCTTATCCTCAAAATCCTGCCGCCGTTCTTCCAGGGCGGTCAAGAATTCGATCCAGGCATTGCTATCCAGGAAGGGGTTCTCCCCACTCTCCAGCATATACGCCCGCTTTTCCAGGGTCCGGTTCTGGGCCGGATGATTGCCCAGCATAATATCCACCTTGTAGCCCCGGAGCTTCTGAATCGTCTGCTTCATCTGCTGGCACAGATCCAAAGGCAGATCAAACTTCTTGCAGAACGCCTGATACACCCCCAGCATACCGGTGCCGCCGAAATAACCGGCCCGGAGCACCTTCTGTCCATCGGTGACATCGAAGAAATAGCTCATGGTGCCCGCGGTGTGTCCCGCGCTGAGCACGCAGTGGATGTCCGTATTGCCCAAAACCACATGATCCCCATCTTCAATCAGCACATCCGGCCAGCAGATGGGATCATCGGGGCAGGGGCCCCAGGCCATCAGAGCCCGTTCTTCCTTCTCCCGCAGAAGCCGGGTGTCCACCCCGGACATATACACCTTGGCCCCGGTGAGCTTGCGCAGTTCCTCGCCGCTGCCGAAATGGTCAAAATGGCCGTGGGAGTGGATAATGATCTTGATATCCATGGGGTCGAAGCCCGCCCCACGAATGGAAGAGAGCATCATGTGGGTGGTGTGGCCGTAGCCGGTGTCAAAGAGGATCAGGCCGTCGCCGGTGTCAATCAGGTGACTGGTGACCTTCTGATCGCCCACATACCACAGATTTCCGAAAATCTGAAAAGGCGCAATGGCATAGTTGTCAGGATTCTCGTAAAAATCCCGCAGCGCCGGTACGAACCCGTCCTCCACTTCCTGATAGGGCTTATTCACGCCGAAATGATAATCCCACTTCATGTTTAGCCCTCCGCGCTCTCTTCGGGCAGAGAAATGGCCCACAGGTTCTTGATCTGGCCTTCCAGCTGCTCATAGCTCCACAGCTTGTTGGAGTTTTCCACGCTGAAGGGGTCATTGATCTTGAACTGCTCATTCTCATAGCCCACGATCACCATGTAGTGGCCGTGGAGGGTAAAGTCGCCGGGGCCCACATTGATCACCACGGGAATGCCCTTCTTCACATAGTTGGCAATGGAGCCTGCATGCAGGGGAACCTCCTTGGACACCAGACCCAGCTTTTCCGGGCCCTTCTGGAACATGGTCCAGTTGGTGCCGCCGCCTTCGCCCACATAGCCTTCCTTGTTTGCCAGCTTCATCATATACACGGGGGTGTATTCGGTGTTGCCGGTGAGGTAGTAGGCCACCATGGAAAGGCTGGTGGGGCCGCAGCCTGCCACACCGCAAACACTGCTGCCGTACTCGGTGTAACCCCAGCGCTCATCAAACTGCAAGAACAGAGGCACGCCCTTGGAGCGATCCTCGTTGGAAATATCATTCACAGCCTGCCGGCCCTTCTCCAACGGGATTGCCAGAATGAAGTCCCGGACTTCGGGGAAATAGGTGTACGCTTCAATGAGGGCGTCGCCGTAGTCCGCTTCCGTCAGGCCGTGCTCCGCCATGTACGCGGCCATAATGCCCTCCGGGGAAGTGTCCTTAGGCTCGGTGGTCTCAATAGGAGCGGTGGAAGTTTCCGCAGGTTTCTGGGTTTCCTCCGGCTTTTTCTCCTCGCTGCCGCCCCAAACCAGGCTGATCAGCAAAATCAGCACCAGCAAGGTTCCCACCAGCACACCCATTTCCATGAAGAGGCGCTTCATTTTGCTGTCCAGTTCGTTCCAGAATTTCAGTTCCATAGTTTCTCCTCCTTATGTTTTGGTAAGAGGTTTTCCGTTGAGAATGGCCTGCACCAGTTTGTCCCCCCGGTAGCGCAGCGTCAGCAGGAAGAAGGGGGCATCCTCCCACAATAGCTTCAGGAAAATGGCATCGCCCTCCCATTTGGGCAGCTGATCCAGAAATTCCCGGCTCACCCACTGCAGATCGCCCTCGTCGCATACTTTCAGGTCGCCTTCGAAGCCGTCGGCGGTGAACAGGTACATGAATTCTCCCTGGCAGCAATCGCTGAGGAAAGTCACCACACCCCGGCAGCGCCAGGATGTGAGGGTCAGGCCGGTTTCTTCTTTTGCTTCCCGCAGCAGACATTCATCAGGGCTTTCCTCCCCTTCGAATTTGCCGCCGATGCCGATCCACTTGTCGTGGTTCATGTCGTTTTTCTTCTTCACCCGGTGGAGCATCAGCACATCGTTTCCCCGGGTAATGTAGCACAGGGTGGTGTTGATCATTTGCTTTCCTCTTTGCGGATGATCTGCACTGCATGGGGCAGGCACTGCACCTGAACCAGAGGCTTTCCGTGCTCGCATTCCCCATCCAAAGTCCAGTCCAGCTGTTCTTCCGTCTCGATGGTCACGCTTTCCACAGCTTCCAGTGTCAGCATGGCGCAATTATAGGTCTGCTTCTGCAGCGCCATCACGCATTCCGTCAGTTCTCCCAGATTCTTGGGGCTGCGCACCAGCAGCAGCTCAAACTTGCCGTCCGCCAGGTCTACCAGGCTGGGTGCCAGAGTCAGCACACCGCCCACGCTGGTGGAGTTACTCACAGCGCCGAAGATGAACTTGTCCTCAATCACCCGACCGTCCGGCAAAGTAAAGCGCAGCTTGTGGGTCTTGATGGAAGCGATCTCCGTAATGCCGCTGAGAATGTAAGCCAGATGCCCCAAGGCATTTTTCACGCTCTGGGGTGTGGCGTAGCTGGACTTGGTAAAAATACCGAAGGAAGACACATAAGAGAAATTTCTCCCCCCGAAGCTGCCCACATCAAAGCGCTGGGGCACGCCTTCCACAATATCCTTCGCCGCCTGCAAAATGTTGGTGGAAAGCTTCAGACTGGACGCGAAATCGTTGGTGGAACCGGCAGGAATGTAGCCCACAGGCACATCGCAGCCGCTTTTCAAAATGCCGGAGACAGTCTCATTAAAAGTGCCGTCGCCGCCGCAGCACACGATCAGATCGGAAGAAGAAGCATGGCGGCATACCGCGTCCACGCCGTCTCCGGGGGCCGCGGTCATGTAGGCGGTAACTTCATAACCCGCCCGGTTAAAAATATCCAGAATCTCCGCCAGCACCTTATTGGCCTTCTTCTGCCCGGCATGGGGATTCATCAGAAAGAACAATTTTTTCATGGTTTCCCAAAACCTCACAAAACAGGGTATACGATAAGTCCATTATACCACACCCCAAGAAAATCTCAACCCCAAAATCTTTTCCCCCACCCCAAAATGTAGGGGACGGCCTATGTGCCGCCCCTAACCCGGTGCAGTATCGAATTGACAATTGACAATTGATAATTGACAATTCAGAGATACGGATTCTTCGACTCCGTGCTATCGCACTCCGCTCAGAATGACATTCAAAAGAATCGGCTTTCATGTTTTATCTGTCGTCCTGAGCAAGCGCAGCGCGCCGAAGGACCCGTTTCCCCCCGACTTCTATACGCAGCAACAACTTCCCATTGTCAATTGTCCATTGTCAATTGTCAATTCCTAAAATCCATGCTATAATCATCCCAACCAAGGAAAGGAGGCACCCCCATGACCTTCGACAACACCTATGTCAACATCGATCTGGATGCCATCGCCCACAATCTCACCGCCGTCTCCCGAAAAGCCGGTGTTCCGGTGATGGCCGTGGTCAAAGCCGACGCCTACGGCCACGGCGCCGTGACAATCGCCCGGCATCTGGAAAACCGCTGCGCCTTTTTCGGGGTTTCCTCCGTATCCGAAGCCCTGGAGCTGCGCCACGCCGGGATTCAAAAGCCCATTCTGATCCTGGGCCACATCCCCACCGCCGCCTTCCCCACGGTGATCGCGCATAACATCCGTCCCGTCATCTTCTCCATGGCCGACGCGCAGGCCCTGTCCCATGCCGCCGTGTGCCAGGGTAAGACCGCCTCCTTCCATTTCGCCCTGGATACCGGCATGAGCCGCATCGGTTTCCAACCCTGCCAGGAATCCGCCCACCTCTGCGCGCAGATTGCCCGACTTCCCGGCCTCCACGCCGAGGGCATTTTCAGCCATTTCGCCACGGCAGACAGTGCCGACCTGTCCAAAGCCCAGGCCCAGGCAGAGCGCTTCGACGCGTTTCTGGCCATGCTGGAATCCCAGGGCGTGCAGATCCCCATCCGGCATTTGAACAATTCCGCCGGTACCATGAACTTCCAGAACCACTATGATATGGTCCGCAGCGGCATCGTCACCTACGGCATGTACCCCAGCGACGAGGTAGACCCCGCAGATCTGGACATCCGCCCGGCGCTGACCTGGTGCAGCCGTGTCACCGCGGTCAAAACGCTGCCTGCGGGCCGGGATATCGGCTACGGCGCAACCTACACCACCACCGCCCCCACCCGGGTCGCTACCGTAGCCTGCGGCTATGCCGACGGCTACCGCCGGAGCTTGTCAGGTAAATTCCATGTGCTGATCGGCGGAAAATTCGCCCCCATTCTGGGCCGCATCTGCATGGATCAGCTGATGGTGGATGTAACGGACATTCCCGATGTAAAGCCTGATGACCAGGTGGTTCTGCTGGGCAAGCAGGGGGATGCCCAAATCACCGCGGAAGCGCTGGCGGAAGCCGCCGGCAGCTTCAACTACGAAACCGTCTGCGCCATCTCCCGCCGGGTCCCCCGCTACTACACCCAATCCGGCCACCTCACCCACCAAATCAACTACCTCCTGCAAGTGTAGGGGCTTATCAATTGCTCGTCCGCCCGACTTCCCGAAAAGCTACGGATTCTTCGACGCGCCTTCGGCTTGCTCAGAATGACATGCAAAACGAGAAAGCTCTCAAGTTCTTTCCGTCGCCCTGAGCAAGCGCAGCGAGTCGAAGGGCCCGCATCCCCATTACCCAGGTATAATTCTGCTGCCCAGTAACGGGAGGGTTAAAACCCTCCCCTACACGCACCCCTGTAGGGGAGGCTCTTGAGCCACCCGTCGAATTCCATACGCCAAAGCGCCCCAGCCACTATCCGGAGCGCTTTTCCCATCCCCGGTCACGAAAAATTCATTTGCTATTTTTCGGGGGTTCGTATATAACTATAGGTAGATTTCAAATTTACGGAGGTATTTTATGAACCTTTCTGACCGCCGCGGCCTGGACGCTTCCGCCCGGGAGATTCTGGCGAACACTCCCAATCAAAAGCGGCTGGTGCTGCTGTGGGCCGGTGCTTCCGTCCTTCTGGCGCTACTTTCCGGCCTGATTACCTACCTGCTGGACACCGGCATCGCCGGCACCGGCGGACTTTCCGGCATCGGCCTGCGCAGCATCCTCACCACTATGCAGCAGGTGATCTCCACCGCCACATCCGTCTTCCTGCCCTTCTGGGGCCTGGGCTATACCGCCGTTACCTTGCGCATGGCCCGCCGCCAGACCGTAAAGGAATCCACCCTTCTGGAAGGCTTCCGGCGCTTCGGCCCCGGCCTGCGGCTGATGCTGCTGCAGAGCCTGCTTCTGGGCGGTCTGTTTACCCTGTGCACCTACGCGGTGATTTTGCTGCTGGCAGCCACCCCTCTGGCAAACGGTGCCTATGAAATCCTGGCCCCCGTAGTGGAGCAGGCCACCACAGATCCCACCTGGCTCCCGGATGAGGCCACCATGGACGCCCTGACCAAAGCCCTGCTGCCTCTGACCATCTGTAGCGGCATTGTGGCAGCGGCTGTGGTACTTCCTCTGGTGTACCGGCTGCGGCTGGCATCCCTGCGGCTTATGGATGATCCCCGGTGCGGCGCACTGCAGGCCCTGGGCACCAGCCTGCGCATTACCCGTGGCAACGCTCTGAAACTGCTGAAGCTGGATCTGCATTTCTGGTGGTTCTGGCTGCTGGAGGGCATCATTCTGGCCATTACCTATGGCGACAGTCTGCTCCCCATGCTGGGCATCCAGCTGCCCATCACCCCGGAGGTAGCCTTCTGGGTCTTCTATGTGGCAGCCATGACCATCCAGGTGGTAGTCTACACCGCCTTCCACAACCGCTTCAGCGTCACCTACGCCCTGGCCTACGACAGCCTCATGCCCCAGGAGAATGGACAATTGATAATTGATAATTGACAATTGACAATGGACAATGGACAATGAAAGGTACGGATTCTTCGACTCCGTGCTATCGCACTCCGCTCAGAATGACAGTCAAATGGGGAAAGCCCTCAAGTTTCCTCTGTCGTCCTGAGCGAGCGCAGCGAGTCGAAGGGCCCGCATCCCCCCGACTTCCAACGAGCCTCGGCTCCCTCTGATGAGGGAGCTGTCAGCGCAGCTGACTGAGGGAGAGATCCCGAATTCCATACGCCGAACCTTTGCGCAGTGACCCGTCGGGGACTCGTTTGCATTTTGCCTGCGGCAAAATAAAAGAAGACACCCCAAATGTGCGTTCCTATTAAGAAAACATTGACGGGTGTGAGAGAAACGGTATAGCTTAGGCTATGCCGTTTCTTTCATTTTCCCGTGTAGCATAAACTTTGGACATTTCCAGGATACCGATACCCTTGTAGTAGATATC